>NZ_SZWP01000003.1:0-1796 GCF_005280825.1 Citrobacter sp. wls829 | reverse complement strand
ATGACCTGCTTATTCGCACCTTCCTTAATATAAAGACACAAGCAGAGACATTTTTGGCACGATATAAAAACGCTAAGTTAAAAAATCACTATGACGTGTTGGGTATCAAATGTTCACTGGCATAAACCTCTGTTTCTGATGTAAAACAGATTTTCTGAGGAGGCGTAAAACCTCCTCGTACTGCGAAATTGATTTAGTGATAGCGATCGATCACGCCAACCAGATAGTGGTCGGTTTGCTGCATGTTGATGCCCGCTTTTTTAGCGCTGCGGACTTCATCCAGAATGATTTGCAACAGCGTCCCGTCCACGATTTCCTCTTTTCTGTATCGCTTCAGGAAGTTAATCGCTGACTTATCGTTTGCTGCCTGGGCGTCTTCCGTCAAAGAGGTCAGCGCATTAATGCGCTTCTGGTAATCGCTTACCGTCTGCTCAAACAGATCTTCCAGCGTGGAAAATTCACCGCACCGGGCGTGTTGCTCCTGTAACACCGGCGTGGCGCCGCTCTGTTTGATGTATTCGTACATGCGCATCATTTGCGTCACCGTATTTTGCGCCTGATGACGCAAAAATAGTGCGGTGCCATTAAGGCTATTCTCGCTGCACCTCTGGCTGAGCTGAAGATACAAATTTGAGGTATAAAACTCCTGATTCATTTGCGCATTCAGTTTTTGAACTATTCCGCTAGCGATCATAGGACTTCCTTATTTCTTGTCATCTCAGAAAACGGTCACTCTTCGAAAAAACAACCAGAATAAAAGCGATTCTTTCGCTTTTTTTATTGCGCCTGGTTACGCAGTCATATTCATTTTAAGTCGGGATGCTCCTTATTTAAATATCCAACCCTACTATCGCATTTCTATCTGGCATTATTCTGTGATGGTGTTTCGATATTCACACTCCCTGTGCCAATCCTTTCTTATCGATAGTAGGAAACTTCCTCCGGCTATTCTGCTGAACACGATTAGGGGCACTGTTGCAAAGTTAGCGATGAGGCAGCCTTTTGTCTTATTCAAAGGCCTTACATTTCAAAAACTCTGCTTACCAGGCGTATTTCGCCCAGGGGATCACCATAATAAAATGCTGAGGCCTGGCCTTTGCGTAGTGCACGCATCACCTCAATACCTTTGATGGTGGCGTAAGCCGTCTTCATGGATTTAAATCCCAGCGTGGCGCCGATTATCCGTTTCAGTTTGCCATGATCGCATTCAATCACGTTGTTCCGGTACTTAATCTGTCGGTGTTCAACGTCGGGGTCCGCTTGGAAAAAGGAAATTATCCTACGCTAAGCGCATTTTTTGCACAGATGGCTACCGACTGAACGTAACGTGTGAGTCATGATCAGAAATGTGTTAACTCTAGGAATTGACACGACTTACTGTTCGATGGGGAAATCATGTTTAGCTATCTCAAGGCTATGTATCATCAATCAAAAATTCAGGCTGAACTCAAGGCACAGATACATGAAAAAACTACGGTTAATGCTATCTGTCATCACCCTGAATCAATCGAGATCATTGCGGTTTGTTCGACTGATGCGTATTACCGAAAACGTAAGGACGCTGCTTTTCTGACAACCTGTTCTGTGCTCATGCGTACTTTAAAAGATGAATCCGTACCGATGGTACTACGGAAAACAGCATGGCGATTATTGAACGAAAGATACCAACGAATTAAGTTAAATCAGGCTTATAGGATAGAAAATTTCTTGCTTGTTGCCGATTTTGAATATGCTCTCGAAGAACATGATGAACTAGCAGAGTAGTACGGCTTTGTTGAATAAATAAGATTTCGTGC
>NZ_SZWP01000002.1:0-16396 GCF_005280825.1 Citrobacter sp. wls829 | reverse complement strand
TCAGGAACTTGTTCGCACCTTCCTTAATGAGCAGGTGCAGAATCCAACCTTCTACCCGCTGATTGCTTCCATTCAAAAACACTGCGACAAAATTATTATTGAAGGGATTGAGAATAGAGAACATATGGGGTTACTGCGTGAGGTGGGGATTTGGGGATTACAGGGGTATCTTTTTAAATCTGTCCCTTTTAAAAATGTGGATTCATTGCTTTAGTGTTGAAACCATCAAAGGGGCTTACGCCCCTTTGATGTATCACCCGCCTGTGCTGCTCTGACCGCTCAAGGCTGACAAGGTTAGCGACTGTGTAAAACTGGCTTGTGAGGCTCTCGCCTGGAAATCAATGTAATCACTCAATCTTGAGCTATCGCTGGCGATAGTGAGCGGAACAGACGCTTCAAGATTTAGATTGAATACAGGTGAAAGGTTGTACGATAGCGCACTATTGGTACTGGTTAGGGATGATGTAGCAGAATCACGAAGCGCTCCCGCTTGCAGAGAATCACCATTCAGGCTGTATTGTTCTACCGCTGTCCCTGTATGAATGAGCCTGTTTACCATTCTGTGTAAATGCCTTTCTCAGAAGTGACCGTCAAGGCGGTCACCGAACTCGATAATAAAGCGACTCATGGCTATCCGCCAGTCCTGAAGTGGCATCGTCCATTTCTGTGAGGCTGACTGGATAGCCAGCCTCACCACTTTTTTCACCGATTCATCTATCGGGAACACTTTCCGTTTCTTTATCGCATGTCTGATGACGCTATTCAGCGATTCGATTGCGTTAGTGGTGTAGATAACCTTGCGGATCGCCTCCGAATACACGAAGAAGGTGGCAACATTCGGCCAGTTTGCCCGCCAGCTGCGACTTATCTGCGGGTACCGTGCATCCCATTCCTTCCCGAACGCATCCAGCGCCTGCAACGCGCCTTCTTCCGTGGCTGCGCGGTAAACCTGTTTCAGGTAACGGGTTACCGCTTTATAGTCTTTCCACGCCAAGAACCGCAGGCTGTTGCGTGCCATGTGTACTATGCACAACTGGATCTGCGTCTCCGGGTAGACGGCATTAATCGCTTCCGGGAAGCCTTTCAGGCCGTCCACACAGGCGATAAGGATATCGTTCAGCCCGCGATTTTTCAGTTCCGTCAGTACATTCAGCCAGAACTTTGCACCTTCATTTTCGGCCAGCCACATACCTGGCAGCTCTTTCTGACCATCAAGGTTAATACCCAGAGCCAGGAACACCGCTCTGTTGATAACCCGGCTGTCCTGCCGTACTTTCAGGACAATACATTCAAGATAAACAATGGGATAAATCGCATCCAGAGGACGGTTTTGCCATTCTACAACCTGGTCGATTGCGGCATCGGTGACTTTCGATATCAGCGCCGGAGAGACGTCTGCATCGTACATTTCTTTGAAGACTGAGGTAATTTCGCGGGTAGTCATCCCTCTGGCATACAGCGCCAGGATCTGGTTGTCCATGCCGGTAATGCGGGTCTGATTTTTCTTCACCAGTTGTGGTTCGAAGGAACCATCACGATCACGTGGAGTACGTAATTCCATCGGCCCGTCGGTAGTGGTGACGGTTTTCGTGGAATAGCCATTACGGGAGTTGGTTCCCGATTTGGGCTGATTTTTATCATGTCCCAGATGGTGAGTCAGTTCAGCGTTGAGAGCAGCCTCAACACTGATTTTCTTGAGCAGGCGATCGAACTGACTGAGATCTTCAGGGGTTTTGAGATTTTTGGCCAGTTCGTTAGCCAGAGCCTGCAATTGTTTGTCGTCCATAATTTAACCTTCATTTGATGTTGAATTGAACATATCAAAATCAGGCAATTACACAAATATATGTACAGGCTCGCACCTGGGCTTGCCTGACTGACCGCAGGCCGGCGACGACAAGGTGGAAAAGTTCGGCGTGTGGCTCTGGCGGCAACGATCCCGCGAAGGGCGGACGGTGCTTGAGCTGTTGAACGTAAGCATGCGGGCAAACCATCTTGCGCGACTATGCCGGATGCCACCTATGCGGCAGCAGCTCTGCAATCTCACTAGCTCGCTGCGTCGGCAACCGTCTCAGCACATCCTTGAGATAGGCATACGGATCGTGCCCATTATTACGGGCCGACTGGATCAAACTCATGATCGCAGCAGCGCGCTTGAGCATGCGAACCCGCGCCGAGCATTTGAGAAGGCAACGGGATGAACGCTGGCTGGATAGCCGTGGTTTTCTGGGTAAGCAGGCGAATCCATTTGTGGACGAGGTTGGCATTGAGGCTGTAGCCCAAGGCGATGTTTGCGATGGAGGCACCGGGTTCAGAACACTCCTGAATGACCTGGGCCTTGAAAGATTTGCTGTAGGTACGGCGCTGAGGGCGCATGGAAAATCCGCTTGATGGGCCATGGCCTTCGGCGGCGGTGTCGGGAAGGTGTGTTGGCCGGACGGATACTGTTGAACTACGTTGTCTGGGGCAACGGAAGTGTTTCGGCCCGACTCTGGAACGCGATCCGCAGCGACGACTGGGCAATTCCGCACGTTGGCCTGAGCAGCCTCGGGGAAATCGTCGTCTGGGCGCGCCCAGACGAGTTTCCGCCAAGGAACATGCAGACAAGCAAGGGGCTGCGGGCACTCGGCTACAACGTGAGGATCGGTGTTTGATCGAGGCGCCTGTGGCACACGCAGGCTGAGGAGCCAGGCGCTGTCCATTGCCTGATCAGGCCGCCCCCCTGTGCCTTGCCTGAGCAGTTGACCTGCATCAATGGGGCGGGAGAACGCTGCACATTGACTCTTGACTCCTGAAGTTTTTCATAGTAGGTCTAGTATTACAAAGTATTGCAAGGATTTCCTTGGCCGGAACCGCAAAGCGACGCGATTGGAGAGGGTGAGATGAAAGCGCACCTACAGGTGATTTTCACGCTCGATGAATTGGCTGCGTACTTGAAAGTCGGCAAGCGGACGCTTTATCGGCTCGCCGCACACGGGGAAATTCCGGCTTTCAAGGTGGGCGGGACGTGGCGGCTTCGTCAAAGTGAAATCGATCAGTGCATCAATGATCAGACCCGAGCCGGAGCAAAGAAGGAGGTGATGCGCAAGCGTGAACAGCAGAAGTCATCCGAGCAGCCCGTGTCGCCTGGGCGCACTGCCCGTCGCAGCAGGCAAAGGGCTTGAGTAACTCGTTTTCCAATTTTTCTGGAGGTATGACATGGACATCGATTTCAAGAAGTTGGCTCCCTGGAACTGGTTCAAGAACGAGCAGCAAGAGCAGCAGACCGCCTCTTCCCTGCCGGTGCAGCGCAATGACCTGCCAGCGGCGAGCGGGCCAGTCAGCCCGATCCTGCAACTGCGTCGGGAAATCGACCGGCTGTTCGATGACGCATTCCGGGGCTTCGGTTTTCCGGCGTTGAACATGCCGCAGTGGCCATCCGATTGGTCGGGCATGCTGAAGCCGGCCCTGGACATCCAGGAAACCGACAAGCAGTACAAGATTGCCCTGGAAGTGCCCGGTGTCGAGGAGAAGGACATCCAGATCACCCTCGACAACGACGTGCTGATGGTGCGTGGCGAGAAGCGCCAGGAACAGGAGAAGAAGGAAGGTGGCTTCCACCGTGTGGAGCGCTCCTACGGCAGCTTTCAGCGTGCCTTGAACCTGCCTGACGACGCCAACCAGGATTCGATCAAGGCATCGTTCAAGAACGGGGTGCTCACGGTCACGATCGACAAGCGCGAGGTCAGCGCGCCGAAGCAGGGACGCTCGATCCCGATCAACGGCTGACGTCGCCGGCTCGTTCGTCACAAGAAAAACCCGTCCCGAGACGAGGTGTCGCGGCTCGCGATGCCTCGTCGCCTCAACCTTTTCAACCTTCTAAGGAGCATCAGCATGGCCAGAAAACAATGCCAGGTCTGCGGCCAACCCGCCACCGTGCGGGTGGAAGCCAATCTCAACGGTCGTCACAGCACCATGCTGTTGTGCGACGACCATTACCGGCAATTAGTGCGCCAGCAAAAGCGCACCGTTTCGCCGCTGGAAGCCTTGTTCGGTTCGCGCAGCGGCCTGTTCGAGGACTTCCTCGGCAGTGACTTCTTCCGCATCGGCGACGACGCGACGCCAGTTGCCGCCGATACCGATGACGTGGTCGATGCCTCGTTTGGCGAGCCCGCCGCCGCAGGTTCGGGTGCGCCGCGCCGTCGCGGCAGTGGGCTGGCCAGCCGCATCAGCGAACAGTCGGAAGCCTTGTTGCAGGAGGCCGCCAAACACGCTGCCGAATTTGGCCGCTCCGAGGTGGATACCGAACATCTGCTGCTGGCGCTGGCCGACAGCGACGTGGTCAAGACCATCCTGGGTCAGTTCAAGATCAAGGTCGATGACCTCAAGCGGCAGATCGAGTCTGAGGCCAAGCGCGGGGACAAGCCCTTCGAGGGCGAGATCGGCGTGTCGCCGCGCGTGAAGGATGCGCTCAGCCGCGCCTTCGTGGCCTCCAATGAACTCGGCCATTCTTATGTCGGTCCAGAGCATTTCCTGATTGGTCTGGCCGAGGAAGGCGAAGGGCTGGCCGCCAACCTGCTGCGCCGCTACGGCCTGACGCCGCAGGCGCTGCGCCAACAGGTCAGCAAGGTGGTCGGCAAGGGCGCCGAGGATGGACGCGCTGAGACGCCGACCAACACGCCAGAACTCGACAAGTACTCGCGCGACCTGACCAAGATGGCGCGCGACGGCAAGCTCGACCCGGTGATCGGCCGCGCGCAGGAGATCGAAACCACCATCGAGGTGCTGGCCCGGCGCAAGAAGAACAACCCGGTGCTGATCGGCGAGCCGGGTGTGGGCAAGACCGCCATCGTCGAAGGGCTGGCGCAGCGCATGGTGGCGGGTGAAGTGCCCGAGACCTTGCGCGACAAGCGCCTGGTGGAACTCAACATCAACGCCATGGTGGCCGGCGCCAAATATCGCGGCGAGTTCGAGGAGCGCGTGCAGAAGGTGCTGAAGGAGGTGACCGAGCACCAGGGCGAGCTGATTTTGTTCATCGACGAGGTGCACACCATCGTCGGTGCCGGCCAGGGCGGTGGCGAAGGCGGGCTGGACGTGGCCAACGTATTCAAACCGATGATGGCGCGCGGTGAACTCAACCTGATCGGCGCCACGACGCTGAACGAGTACCAGAAATACATCGAGAAGGATGCCGCACTGGAGCGGCGCTTCCAGCCGGTGACGGTGCCCGAGCCGACGGTGGCCCAGACCATCATGATTCTGCGCGGCCTGCGCGACACCTTCGAGGCGCACCACAAGGTCAGCATCTCCGAGGACGCGATCATCGCGGCGGCCGAGTTGTCCGACCGCTACATCACGGCGCGCTTCCTGCCGGACAAGGCGATCGACCTGCTCGACCAGGCGGCCGCGCGCGTGAAGCTGTCGGCCACGGCCCGGCCGGTGGCCGTGCAGGAGCTGGAGTCCGAACTGCACCAGCTGCGGCGTGAACAGGATTACGTGGCCGCGCGCAAGCAGTACGACCAGGCCGCCGAGCTCGGCAAGCGCATCGAAGCCAAGGAGGCCGAGCTCAAGAAGCTCGTCGAGAACTGGGAGCGGGAGCGGGCCTCCGGCAGTGCAGAGGTCAAGGCGGAACACGTGGCGCAGATCGTCTCGCGCCTGACCGGCATCCCGGTCAACGAGTTGACGGTGGAAGAGCGCGAAAAGCTGCTGCACTTGGAACAACGGCTGCACGAGCGCCTGGTGGGACAAGACGAGGCGGTCCGTGCCGTGGCCGATGCCGTGCGGCTGTCCCGCGCCGGCCTGCGCGAAGGCAGCAAACCGGTGGCTACCTTCCTGTTTCTGGGCCCGACCGGGGTGGGCAAGACCGAGCTCGCCAAGGCATTGGCCGAATCGATCTACGGCGATGAGCACGCCCTGTTGCGCATCGACATGTCGGAATATGGCGAACGCCATACCGTGGCGCGGCTGGTGGGCGCGCCTCCGGGCTATGTCGGTTACGACGAAGGCGGTCAGCTCACCGAGAAGGTGCGGCGCAAGCCCTACAGCGTGCTGCTGCTCGACGAGATCGAGAAGGCACACCCTGACGTCTACAACATCCTGCTGCAAGTGTTCGACGACGGTCGCCTCACCGACGGCAAGGGCCGGGTGGTGGATTTCACCAACACCATCATCATCGCCACGTCCAACCTGGGTTCGGACATCATCCAGCGACGGCTGAAGGCGCGTGGGGCGGCCGACGAGGAGTACGAAAAGACCAAGACCGAGGTCATGGACGTGCTGCGCGGCCACTTCCGGCCCGAGTTCCTCAACCGCATCGACGAGATCATCGTCTTCCATGCGCTGGGCAAGGAGGAGATCCGCCACATCGTCGGCCTGCAGCTCGATCGCGTGGCGCGCAGCGCCGCCAGCCAGGGCGTGACGCTCACTTTCGATCAGACGCTGATCGACCATTTCGCGGAAGAAGGCTACAAACCCGAGTTCGGTGCGCGTGAACTCAAGCGCCTGATCCGCAGCGAGCTGGAAACTGCGCTGGCGCGCGAGATGCTCGGTGGCAGCATCGGCAAGGGCGATCACGCCAGCGCACGCTGGGACGACAAGGCCGAACGCGTGGTGTTCGAACGCAAAGAGCTACCGCAGACCCCGGCCGAGCCGGAGCAGCCGGATGTCGCGAAGGCGACCGAGACGCCGCACGGCGACGCTGGCAAAGGCTCGCGCAAGAAGAAGTCGGCGAGCGACGCATCGTGATGGGCGTGTTCGAGCACGCCTACCGGATTCTCGACATCAACCGCGCGGTGCTGGAGCGCTGTGCGCGCGAGCTGCTGGCGCGGGAAACGCTCGACGAAAGCGATATCCGTCAATTGACTCAAGGACTTGTTCGGAACTGAAAACAGTAGTAGGTGCCATTCAGAGTAAACCGACGGCTCTGTTCAGTGCGTCATCCAATTCGTCGGCATTGTTCAAGGAGAACCGATATGTCTGCATTGACTCCGTGGGACCCCTTCCGGGAACTGGATGAATTGCAAAACCGCCTGGCGACGATGTTCGGACGAATACCCCAGCGACAGGGCGCCCGTACCGGCAACGAAGCCATGACCACGGCGGACTGGGCACCAATGGCGGACATCAGCGAGGATGAGAACGCATTCCTCCTCAAGCTGGATCTGCCGGAGGTCCCCAAGGATGCCGTGCGCGTCAGCGCGGAAAACGGTGTGCTCACCATCAGCGGCGAGCGCAAACTGGAAAAAGAGGAGCAGGGCAAGAAGTTCCACCGCATCGAACGTGCGTATGGCCGCTTTGTGCGCAGCTTTGTCTTGCCTGACAACGTTGATCCGACCAAGGTGACGGCTTCCATGAAAGACGGCGTGCTGGAAGTGCGGCTTGTCAAGGCCGAGCAAGCCAAACCGAAACAGATTGAAATCTCAGTCAACTAACTTCAACCAAGAGCCCAAGATCATGAATATCAAACAGCCACAATACACCTTCTCCGCACTTGCCCTGGCGGTCGTCGTCGGACTGAGCGGACCGGCTCTGGCCCAATCGGCGGCAGGTTCTAGCCCAGGTGCTGCAGCACCCTCTGCCGCATCCAAGGCGGCACAGCCACAGGTAGATGACAAGGCCGCCCGGGAAGCCGATAAAAAGCGTGCCGAGCTCACTCAAGACGCCATCACGGCGCTCACCAAGACCCAGGAGGCTTTGACCCTCCTTGATGCAAAGAAGACCAAGGAGGCGCTTGCTGCGCTGGAACTGGCCAGCGGAAAGCTGGAACTGGTATTGGCACGCGACGCCAAACTTGCTTTAGCGCCGGTCGATGTACGCGTCATCACCCACGATATCCACGCCAACGTGGAATCGGTAAAGAAAGCGGTCAAGTTGTCTCGGGAGTTGTTGGGTGATGGCGAGGTGCAAAAGGCCCGGCCCATCGTTGCCAATCTGGCCAGCGAAATCGTAATCCAAACCGACAACCTTCCGATGGCAACGTACCCGGCAGCGATCAAGTCGGCCGCACGGCTCATCGACAGCGGCGAGATCGACAACGCCAAAGCGGAACTCGTCCGAGCACTGAACACGCTGGTGGTGACCTCGGTCGCCTTTCCTCTGCCCGTGCTACGGGCCGAAGCCGCGATGGCAAAAGCTGAAAAGCTGGCCGAGACCGACAGGCGCGATGCCAAGCAGAACGAGGAGCTCAGCACCTTGCTGTCGTCCGTGCGCACGGAGATCGAGATGGCGCAGATCCTGGGTTATGGCAAGAAGGCGGACTTCAAACCCATCTTCGATCAGGTGAAGTCCATTGAGCAAAAGTCGGCTGGTGGCAAAAGCGGCAAGGGATGGTTCGACGAGTTGAAGACGCGCATCCAAAAGCTGTTTTGAGGTGATGAAGGGGCTGACTGCTCTGCCGGTCAGTCTCGCGATGTTCGCATTCAGCCCCAATAGATTCGCCTATTTTCACTATCTCATACGAGGCATATCACCATGAATGAGCAAACACCGAATCCCAATGCGACGAACGAAGGAATAAACGAACAGGCCGCGGTAAGCAGCCTTCCTGTCAGTCCAGAGTCCAAGCCTGAAGTCGTCACGGAGGTACAGCCTGAGGTTCAGAAAGAAACGGACTCACAGGCGGCAGACAAACGTAAACAAGTCCTCGATGAGGCAGTCTCGGCCTTGTCGCTGACCAAATCAGCGCTGGCCGCACTTGACGGCAAGGACACTGCACGCGCATTGGCAACGCTGGCCGAAGTGACGGGAAAGCTGGAGCTGATCGTCGCGCGCGAACCCACGCTCGCCCTGGCCGGCGTTGATGTGCGCACCATCGTGCACGACTTGTTCGCCAACACGGAAACCATTGAGGCGATGACCGACGAGGCGCTGGATGCCCTCAAACATGGCGAGGTGCAACAGGCTCGCCACGTGCTGGCTTTGCTGGCCAGTGAAATCGTGATCACGGTCACCAACATCCCTTTGGCGTCCTATCCCGCAGCCGTGAAGGCAGTCGTGCCGCTGATCGATCAGGGCAAGATCGAAGAAGCCAAAGCCGCGCTGCAGTCAGCGCTCAGCACGCTGGTCGAGGAGCGCAGCGTGCTTCCGCTGCCCGTCCTGCGTGCGAAGCTGCTCCTGAAGCGCGCCGAGCCCCTGGTAGAAGATGGTCAGCGCAGCGAAGCATCCAATGAGCGCCTGGAGACATTGTTGAACGAAGCCCGGCAGCAGTTGGAAATGGCAGAACTGCTGGGCTATGGAAAAAGGAAGGACTTTGAGCCCCTGTACGCTGAACTCAAGAAAATCAAGGAAAAGACGGGAGGGGGAGGCTGCGGAAAAGGCTGGCTCGATGAAGTCAAGGCAAAACTGTCCAAGTTGTTCTGAAACCGCTGGAGAGGGGGCGCATAGCGCCCCCTCTCTTGTCCCATGAGTGTTTGATTTTTTATTTTGTATAGATCTTTAGGAGATATTGCATGAACACAGACACCATCGCCAATTCCAATGCGGATGACCCCACCAAAGCACTGTGTTCGCTGAGCCAAAATTGGTGGCTTTTTGTGCTGCGCGGTGTCTTGGCATTGATTTTTGCAGCCCTCGCATTCTGGATGCCACAATCGGCTCTGTTGGCCATGACCATCATGTTCGGCGCATTTTCCTTGGTCAATGGCGCGTTCAACTTGTTTGCAGCGGTGCGCCATATCCAGAAAAAAGAGCGCTGGGGCTGGCTGCTGTTCAGCGGCATTGTCGGCATACTTACGGGCGTCGTCGTCCTGGTTGCTCCTTGGGTCGCCACGATAGTCTTGGCTTCTTTTTTATGGGCTAGCGTGGGCTTCTGGGCGATTTTCACCGGTGTGCTGGAGATATCCGCCGCCGTTCGGCTGCGTCGGGAAATCAAGGGTGAAATCTGGCTTGCCCTCAGTGGACTGCTCTCGATTATCCTTGGTGCTATCGTCTTGTGGATATTTTTTACCCGTCCGGTCGAGTCATTCGTGGCCGCAGGCTGGCTGTTGGGTTTCCATGCGGCAGTCTATGGCGTCACGCTTTTGTTCTTGAGTTGGAGTCTTCGCAAAACGCGCCTGGGGTAAGAGCGTGCCAAACCAAAATCTATGGATATGAGCATCCTCGATTCATGCCTCCATAGAAATGACATCGAAGGAGTCATACATGCAGATACAATATAGCTATCGAGCTATCGACAAAGAGTTTCATGAACCTTGGCAGAGAGCTTTGGGAAATGTGATCGAGCACGCCCTCAAGCCATTGCTCGACAAACACACTAAAGATTCAGCGCGACTTCAAATCGTCCTTGATCGCGATAAGATCAAGCGGCAATTTCTGGCCAGTGGCTATATGCACCTGCCCGGCAAAAAGATTGTCAGCGTTACTGCATCACATAACGAGCTGACGCCCCTCGCGCAGATGCTCGCACAGTCGTTGTTCCGTCAGGCCAAGAAGCATTTTGACCGACTGCATGCTCAGGATCAAATCAAGCGCAAAGCACGACGCGAGCGCTTGCGCGAGCTCAAGGTGCAGATTGCCGCAAAACCCGCATCAGCCGCCCATGAGGCCGAGGTGCCCCGAATGCCTCTACTGTCGAAACTTGAGGCTGTCGCAAGGCGTGAGCTGGCTTATCTGCGGGCCGTCGGCGATTTACCGCGCGATTATCCGACGCTGCGCGACGTGGTGGATGAAGCGATTGTCCGAGCTAAGGTGGAATGGCAATCCGTGCCGGGGGAAAAAGAGGCTTACACCGGTCTTTTGAAGCATCTGTTCGCCGTCCTGGATAACGAAGTGGCAAGCAGCCGGCAATTTGGCGAATCCGTTTCTCTGGACGCGCCGGTCGAACCGGATGCCCAAGACGTGGCCGAGGCCATGGTGGAAGAGGAAATCTTCGAATTTTATCAGCACGATGACACACTCAAGCTGGCCGATATTTTCGCTGGCAGTCAGCATCCCGATGTCGCAACGATCGCGGAACAGGAGGAGCTGATTGATCGGTCGAGCGAGTTCGCTTTTGCATTTGACCTGCTGAAGGACATGCCGCGTTTGTGGCGGCGCATTTTTCTGCTTATCCGTGTGGACGGGCTGAATGCCAGCAGCGTCTCTGAAATCCTGCTGATTCCTAGTAAGGAAGATGCTGTCCGAAGGTGGCTCATGCAGGCCGAAGCATTCATCGCTGCTCATCTGGAAGAGGCCGGAGTAAGCAAAAACGGGAACGATTGGCTCCAAAGCGTTGATTGGTCGGCATTGTCTGTGACCCGAAACGAGGCAGCCTCACTGTGGTCCAAGGAGGCGAACCATGAAGAATGATCTTCACCTTGTCTGCCCGCATTGCCAGTCCATCAACCGCGTACCGACTGCGAAGCTATCGGAACATCCCAACTGTGGCCGCTGCCAGCAGCCCTTGTTCACGGGCGAGCCCATCGAGTTGACCACGGCGACGTTCTCGCGCCACGTGGAGCGCAGCGATCTGCCGCTGCTGGTCGATTTCTGGGCGCCATGGTGCGGGCCGTGCAAGATGATGGCGCCACAGTTCCAGCAAGCGGCGCACCAGCTCGAACCGAGGATCCGGCTGGCGAAGGTGAATACCGAGGCTGAGCCCCACCTGGCCACGCAGTTCGGTATCCGCAGCATCCCGACGCTCGCCCTGTTCCAGGGTGGGCGGGAGATCGCCCGTCAGGCCGGCGTGATGGGCGCGCAGGACATCGTGCGCTGGACGTCGACGCAAGTGGGACGCTGACCGATGCAGGGCTTGCTCGGCACTACACTAATCCTACTGGCGGCTTGCAGCCTGGCGGCGATGGCGACGGCGGCGTTCAGAGTGCCCGCCTTGCTGGGGTATCTCTCTGTCGGCGTTGTACTGGGCCCCTCAGTCATCGGCGTGATCGCGCCGGGGGAGACGCTGAGCTTTCTGTCCGAGCTGGGCGTGGCGCTGCTGTTGTTCATGGTCGGACTGGAATTCTCCCTCGGAGACTTCTGGCTCGCCCGCAGGACGGTGCTGATGGCGGGCGCTCTGCAGATGATCGCCGTGGCCCCGCCGCTGATCCTGCTATTGATGTGGCTGGGGCAGCCCGGCCAGAGCGCCGCGCTGCTCGGCACTGCGGCGGCCATGTCGTCCACGGCGCTGGTCAGCCGACAACTGGCCGACCAAGGCGAGCTCACCACCCGCCACGGACGCAGTGCCATCGCCGTGCTGGTCTTTCAGGACCTGGCCAGCGTGCCCCTGCTGGCCTTGCTGGCGATCTGGGCGCGCGGCGAGTCGCCGAAGATCGAGCATGTGCTGCTCGAAGTATTCGGTGTGCTGCTGCTGTTCGCGGCAGCGGCCCTCGCCTCGCGCCGTCTGTTGCATGGCCTGCTGGGCTGGGTGGCGCGGCGGGGCCACGAGGAATCGTTCGTGCTCGTCTCCTTGTGCGTGGTGGTGGCCGCCGCCGCCGCTGCGCACGCGGTCGGCGTATCTGCCGCCCTGGGGGCCTTCCTCGCCGGGATGGTGCTGGGCGAGAGCGACTTCCGGCACCACATGGAAAGCCACCTCAGGCCGTTTCGCGATGTGTTGTCGGGCGTGTTCTTCGTGACCATCGGCCTGCAACTGGACGCAGCACAGATTCTTTCGGCACCGCTGGCGGTGCTGGCGTGGCTGGTGGTGCTGGTACCGGTCAAGATCCTGCTCAATACGCTGGCCTTGCGGGCGACGCGCCTGTCCGCCCTCGATGCCTGGCGCACGGGCATAGCGTTGGGGCACGGCGGCGAGTTCGCCCTGCTGTTGTTGGGCACGGTCTTGCAGCAGCATCTGATCCCCGCGACCGTCGTCCAACCCATGCTGGTCGCGCTGGTGCTCAGCATGGCCCTGGCACCGCTACTGATCCGCCATCACGATGTACTTGCCCGGTTCTTGAGCCGCACCGGCGGCGTCATTCAGCCACCCCAGGCTGAAGAAGTCGAGATCGCCGCGCAGACGACGCGATATCGAGACCATGTCATCATTTGCGGCGCGGGCGAGCTTGGCCTGACAGTCAGCGAGATTCTTCGCCACGCCGGCGTGGCGCATCTGCTGCTGGAGGCGGACGCGCAGAAGGTCGAGGCCGCGCGTGCCGCCGGCGCGCCGGTGTTCCATGCCGATGCCAGTCGGCCCGATACCTTGCTGGCTGCCGGCTTGACGCATGCGCACTTGGTGGTGCTGACGTTCGCCCATGCCCAGCAAGCGTTGCGCATCGCCCAGGCGATTGCCGAGCGCCGTCCGGCGCTGACCTTGTGGGTGTCATGCAGAAGTACGACCGCGGCCGATGCATTTCGCGCCATGCCCAACGTGCGCGTGTATCAGCAATCCTTTGCCGCAGCTATTGGGCTGGCGGAACAGGTGATGTCGACGCTTGGCATGTCGACCGAGCTGATTGAAGGACACATCAGCGCAATGCGCCGCCGTCTCGACAGCAGCCGTTTTCCAGGGAGTTCATCGTCATGAAATCAACACGCCTTAACCCATTTCAGGTCTTACGTGACCAATTGGCCATCATGAGTTTTTACGAGCGCTTCGAGCAGGTCGTCGCGCTCGTGCTGTCGGCGGTGATCGCCGTCATCATCGTGGTGTCGCTGTTCCAGCTCATCTCCATCGTCTTCACGCTGCTGGTTCTAGATGCCTTCAATCCCCTGGACCACGAGGTATTCCAGAGCGTGTTCGGCATGATCATGACGCTCTTGATCGCGATGGAGTTCAAGCATTCCATCGTGCGCGTGGCGCTGCGTCGGGACAGCATCATCCAGGTCAAGACGGTGGTCCTGATCGCGCTGATCGCACTCTCCCGCAAGTTCGTGATCCTCGACTCCGACGCGAGCCCCGCAAAGATAGCCGCGCTGGCAAGCGCCACGCTGGCTCTAGGTGCGACCTACTGGCTGCTGCGCAAGCGCGGCGACCGCGCCGCCGAGACCTCTGAGCATGACCCGTCATCATCCCAGTGATCCGCGCACGGCGCTCTTGCAACACCGCTGGCTCAACCGCCTGCAGACCGGGCTGTTGGTCCTGACCCTGGTCGGGATCGCAGCCGCAGCAGGGAGACTGCCGTTTGGGGAAGGCTGCCTGTGGCTCGCGCTGTTTGCCATTGCAGGTGCGTTGCTGCTGGAACCGGTAGCCGCGTCGGCGCTGAGCTTGCGCCTGTACCGCGTACGGGCCTTGCACCCGCAAGAAGCCCACAAGATGTGGGCCCTATTGCGCGAGCTGCCCGCCCGTGCCGGTTTGCCCGCCACGCCGGTGCCGCACTATGTGCCCAGTGCCGTCGTCAACGCCTTCGCCACCGGCTCGAAGCAGGAGGCATCGATCGCCCTCACCGATGGCCTGCTGCGCAGCCTGAGCCCACGCGAGCTGGCGGGTGTGCTCGTGCACGAGGTCGCGCACATCGCTAATGAGGATCTGCGTGTCATGGGGCTGGCGGATTCCGACAGTCGCCTCACGAGCCTACTGGCCCTTATGGGACAGATCGCGATCCTGCTCAGCCTGCCCGCGCAGCTGGTTGGCGCGGCGGAGGTCTATTGGCCTGGTCTATTGTTATTGGCCGCATCGCCCCAGCTGGCCCTGCTCGCACAGCTCGGCTTGTCTCGCGTGCGTGAGTTCGACGCTGACCGCCTTGCGGCGGAACTGACTGGCGACCCGCAGGGGCTGGCGTCCGCGCTGGCGAAAATCGAGCGGGTCAGCCGCTCCTGGCGTGCCTGGCCATGGTCGGGATGGGGCAATCCCGAGCCCTCCTGCTTGCGCACGCGTCCGGCAACGCAAGAGCGCATCGCACGCCTGCTGACGTTGGCGCCTGGGCCAGCATCAGCGTTGCCACTCCGCGCGCCCCATTTTTTGCCGGAATCTGCTTTGGCGACGCGCCCACCGCGCTGGCGCCCGAGCGGGCTGTGGCGCTGATTGCCCATCAACAGGAGACGTCTCATGGCCTATCTCGACCCGTACCAACGCCCCGCGCGCTTCGTCCGGCGCGGGCTCTTCATCACCGCCTGCATTGCCGCGCTCATGCTGCTGTGGCAGTTTCTGCCCGCCATCGAGGCATGGTTCAGTCCGCGCGAGGCAGCAGAACGCACCGTGATGGCGCGTGGCGATCTGGCGGCGGACGAGAAAACCACCATCGAACTGTTCGAAAAATCGCGCGCCTCGGTGGTCTACATCACCACCGCGCAATTAGTACGCGATGTCTGGACGCGCAACGTGTTCTCCGTGCCGCGCGGCACTGGCTCGGGCTTCATCTGGGACGACGCCGGCCACGTCGTCACCAACTTCCACGTCATCCAGGGCGCGTCCGAAGCCACCGTCAAACTGGCCGACGGCCGCGACTACCAGGCCGCGCTGGTGGGGACGAGCCCCGCGCACGACATCGCCGTGCTCAAGATCGGCGTCGGTTTCAAGCGCCCGCCGGCCGTGCCGGTCGGCACCAGTGCCGACCTCAAGGTGGGTCAGAAGGTGTTCGCTATCGGCAACCCCTTCGGCCTGGACTGGACGCTCACCACTGGTATCGTCTCCGCGCTCGACCGCTCGTTGCCGGGAGAAGCGGGCGGCCCGGCCATCGATCACCTGATCCAGACCGACGCCGCCATCAACCCCGGCAATTCCGGTGGCCCGCTGCTCGATTCGGCTGGGCGGCTGATCGGAATCAATACCGCCATCTACAGTCCGTCTGGCGCCTCGGCCGGCATAGGCTTTGCGGTGCCGGTCGATACCGTCATGCGCGTGGTGCCGCAACTCATAAAGACCGGCAAGTACATCCGTCCGGCACTGGGCATCGAGGTGGATGAGCAGATCAACGCGCGTCTGCAGGCGCTGACCGGCAGTAAGGGCGTATTCGTATTGCGCGTGACGCCGGGCTCGGCGGCGCACAGGGCCGGGCTCGTCGGCGTCGAGGTCACCGCAGGCGGCATCGTGCCCGGCGATCGCGTTATCAGCATCGACGGTATCGCCGTCGACGACGTCACCACATTACAGGCCCGGCTAGACGACAAGAACGTTGGAGATGTTGTGGTCTTGTTAGTGGAGCGGGCCGGCAAGACTCGCGAGATGCTTGTGGAACTACAACCGGGAGTTTGATGGAAAGTGGGTCATGGATCTGCACAGCGAAGCAGCCAAGCGACTTCAGCCTTGCGCCGAACTACGAGCCCTAGCTAGGGATGGTCTGAAGTAGCCCTGTATTTCCGGCTGACTTCAGCCACTGCTGATTTTGAAAGCGGTGAACCGATCAAAAACGATCGGATCACCCGCTCATTTCGGTGCTTTCAGCCGTCGCGAGCACCTTGCGACGGCCATTTTCCGCATTACAGGCGCACCTCTCCTGCGCTTGCCAGCAAATGTCGGCGGGCCATCCATAGGTTCGACAGGGCAAACAGCGTCACCAGTTGTGCAGTGTTCCTCACCAGCCCTCGGAAACGTACCTTGGTGTAGCCGAACTGCCGCTTGATCACGCGAAAC
>NZ_SZWP01000005.1:0-2597 GCF_005280825.1 Citrobacter sp. wls829 | reverse complement strand
ACTAAATCAGTAAGTTGGCAGCATCACCGGCGATTGTTACTCGTTTTGGACAAGTCAGCCTGAAGGAAAATCAGCGACGAACCGGCACTGATTATTTGCATCCTGAACGTCTGTCCTTACCTCTGACATTGCGACCATCCTTAAAGCCCGCTTTACGCAACATCAGACGTTAGTAAGTCATTCTCAATATTGCTCTAATCAAAGTGAATCCCCAGATCTGATGCAATTTATGCAAATCAAATGCTCCAGAAGACGGCTGGCAGACTATCAACAGGATATCTGTATGGCCACTCTTGCACTCTGCATTCCGATTGACGCCGCATCGTAAGTTGAAGTTTGCTAATCTTTGAGATGTAGGGTAATACCCCCATTTTTGACGGAGGTGATAAGTAGAATCAGGCCATGCGTTGAATATGTTGCATCGGCGTGAAACCATTCAACGCCATATTTGGTCGTTCATGATTATAAAACCATTGCCACTGCGTGGCATAGTTCTGCAATTCATCCAGTGATGTAAACAGGTGTTGCCCCAGCCAATCATAGCGTACCGTACGGTTGTAACGCTCAATATAGGCATTTTGCTGCGGATTGCCGGGCTGAATAAAGTTAATCTGGATGCCCCTGTCATTAGCCCATGATATCAACGTGTTACTGGTATATTCTGGTCCATTATCACATCGTATTGCTATGGGTTTACCTTTCCATTCAATGAGCTGTTCCAGCGTTCGCACAACTCGGTTTGCCGGCAGAGAAAAATCGACCTCTATTGCCAGTGCCTCACGGTTAAAATCATCGATAATATTCAGCAGACGGACTGAGCGACCATCTGATAATTGATCGTGCATGAAGTCCATCGACCAGCATTCATTACTGTTTTTAGGTACCGTCAGCGGTTCGGGCTTATCCCGTTTCAGTCGTTTTTTCGGCTTTATTCGCATGTTCAGCGATAACTCGCGGTAAATTCGGTACACCCTTTTGTGGTTGAACTTAAAGCCTTTTACGTTACGCAGATACAAAAAGCACAGGCCAAATCCCCAGTTGCGCTGATTGCCAGTGATGCGGAGCAACCAGTCGGCAATAATGACATTTTCTTCATTCAACTGAGGCTGATAGCGATAGCAACTTTCGCTGACAGCAAACAACTGGCAGGCAAAATGTATGCTGACGCTTCGACTCCTGACTGCGTCCTGTGCCATCTGCTTTCGATGCGATGGCTTCACCACTTTTTTGCCATAGCCTCCTGAATGATCTCGGCTTTTAGTCGTTCTTCGGCATACATCTTTTTAAGGCGGCGGTTTTCATCTTCCAGCTCTTTCAGACGGGCCATCATGGAGGCATCCATCCCGCCAAAGCGTGAGCGCCACTTATAGAAACTGGCGCTACTCATGCCATGCTCGCGGCACAATTCAGCCACCGGCGTTCCTGCTTCTGCTTGCTTGAGGATGGCCATGATCTGGCTGTCGGTAAAACGTGATTTTTTCATAGAAATCTCCCGGTTCAGATTACGAGAAAATTCTACTTATGAACACACCGGCTTTTCGGGGGGATTACCGTTCACAAGCAACCATCCCTTTAGTGTCATTGCCTAACACTATTTTTGCTACTGATGGGGTTAAAAACACACCTGATTGCAATTCATGCGAATCAGCCAGAGGGTATTCTATGCTTTGGTTGCCACTAAGAGTTTTTGCGTTACGGATACCAGCCCAGTTCCCTGCCACGTTAATACTCAGTTCACCCCAGACATCAATTTTATGATTTTCCAAGCCCCAACTATCATAAAGGCGTTGGTAAAGCTCTTCATCAGAGAGCCCTTTAACCTCTTCAAGGTTGTAGATAACTTGTTCTAAAGCCATGATTTCTATTCAAACAATAAATAAAGGGATTACCTACGTGTTGCAAACTCAACACATCTACATCTCGAGAAAAACAGGTTTAGTTTTGCTTCTTATCTAGCACTTTTTAGCGAGATAATCACCAACGAGCATTTCAATAAATTCTTTAAGTTCCTGATATTAAACACCATAAGTCTAATATGGCAACAGTTTCTATAATCGCGTTTCGCGAATCCGTGATATGAGCACCAATGTTGACAGTGCCACTTACCACTACACAACTTCATATCGCGTCTACTCTATTGCTAACACTTTCGAGTGATCCGTACCAGCAAAAGTGGACACTTCGCTAAGAAAGTCTGGGGTCAAGTCTTGCAACGTGCACAACGTGCTTTGGCAAGGTCTGCTTTTGGCACATAAGAAATATTCAGAAATTTCGAATACTACATTAGCTCACTCACTTTACTGCAAAAACCGTAACCAACGTTTTCATTGAGTCACCCGAAACCATAACAAAGTGCATTTTGCTACCAACATGCTGCCAAAACTCGGCCTCTTGTGCATATTTTTTGGCTTTTTGGATAGAGGCACTTTCTGGTAACTGGGTTTTAGTTAGCCTTGGGCATAGCAGCTTTGTGCACAAAGCCTTCCAAGGATGCTTAGGTACACCGTCTGAAAGCCGCATTTAATCCCGATGTGCGGCCCTGTGGCTGCGTAAACAGGTTAATGGTGATTGTTACCAACGGTGCAAAACTGATCCAC
>NZ_SZWP01000004.1:0-154977 GCF_005280825.1 Citrobacter sp. wls829 | reverse complement strand
CCTTCCCTAGCCAACCGCCAAGTGTTAACGCATTCATAAACCTGAAGTTAAATAGTGGCGATGCGTTATAAATTCGCCAGCCGCTGGTGACCATGATCAGCATAGCCAGGGCATTCAACCAATGGCACACTCGCAACCATGCGGGATGAATAACCTCCGGCGGGGTGACAGGCAAAGACAACTTTTTCATCACAATGCTTCCTGAACATTCGATGAGGTCATTATCAATAAAATTTATTCCCCGATGCTTCACGCAAAGTTAAATTAAATGTGACAACTTTCTACCCGCTTGTTGTGTAGACTTTCAGTATCGGGATCGTGGGGGACAATGAAGTGAATCAGGATAAGAAATTACTTATCGTAGAAGACGATGAAAACATCGCTGAGCTGTTACAGCTTCATCTGCGTGAGGAGGGTTTTACGGTGACGCATGCGGTAAATGGCAATATTGGTATGGCGTTACTTAACCAGGGGGGGTGGGATGCGCTAATCCTGGATCTAATGCTGCCTGGCGTTGACGGGCTTGAAATCTGTCGCCATGCCAGAACGATGACGCGTTATACGCCCATCATTATTATCAGCGCTCGTTCAAGTGAAACCCATCGTATTCTCGGTCTTGAACTGGGGGCTGATGATTACCTTGCGAAACCGTTTTCAATGCTTGAACTGGTCGCCCGTGTAAAGGCGCTCTTTCGCCGTCAGGAAGCAATGAGTAAGAATTTACGGCTGGATGCTGGTGTACTGATTTTTGATAACCTCTCCATTGATCCGCTGGCTCGGGATGTTCAACTTAATCATCAGTCGGTGGAGTTGACGCCCAGAGAGTTTGATTTGCTTTACTTTTTTGCCAGACATCCGGATAAAGTCTTTTCCCGTTTGAGTCTGCTAAATCAGGTCTGGGGGTACGAACATGAAGGCTATGAGCATACGGTGAATACACATATCAATCGTTTAAGGATCAAAATTGAGGATAACCCGGCGGAACCTAACTTTATCCGTACCGTCTGGGGAAAGGGCTATAAATTCACCGCACAGCCACGCGAGTAACCATGCGAACTTATACACTTTCACAGCGTTTAACGCTGGTTTTTGCTCTCCTGTTTATTACGTCGTGTGCCCTGTTGGGCTGGCTGCAGGTGCGAACCAGTACTGAATACAGTAAGGCCGTTATTCAGCAGCTTTCTGCGGACCTTGCCGGGCATATCAACCAAAGCTACCCTCTGCTTGAACGCGATGGCCTTAATAAAGAGTCAATGCGTAATTTGTTTGATCATCTGATGGCGGTGAATCCCAGTGTAGAAGTTTATTTACTGGACAAAGAGGGCAATATTATTGGTGATGCGGCGCCGGAAGGGCACATCAAACGTCAGCGGGTTGATTTACAGCCAATACACTCGGCATTAAATAATCCTCATTACCCCATTTACGGCGACGATCCGCGTAGCCTTGATGCGAAGAAAGTGTTTAGCGTGTCGCCAATGCGTCAGGATGGGCAGATAAAAGGCTACTTGTATGTGATTTTGCTCGGGGAAAATTACAACGCCTTAAACAGCAATGCGCAATTTGATGCCTTATTGAAGATAGTCTTACTGTCCATCAGCCTTGTTGCATTGTTGGGGCTGGTGGTGGGGGCACTCGCCTTGCGCTGGATAACTCGTCCCTTGCGCGAGTTGTCTGCTCAGGTCCATGCCCTGGAAACCGGTGGGATAGAAGAAATGCAGGCAATGGCGGCGCAGCCCCGGCAAATCAATACCAGTAACGATGAAATTAGCCAACTGCGACAAGGGGTTATCTCGATGGCCCAGCGCATTGCAGAACAGTGGCATCGTCTTGCACAACAAGAGCAGTTACGACGTGAGTTTATCGCCAACATTTCCCATGATTTGCGCACGCCATTAACCTCACTACACGGCTACCTTGAAAGCCTGTCCGTAATGTCAGCCAGCCTGAGCGACGCTGAGAAGCAGCGCTACCTTAATATTGCTCTCGCACAGAGCCAAAAGGTGGGTGCGCTCTCCCAGTCGCTGTTTGAGCTGGCTCGTCTGGAATATGGTGTGGTTAAACCGCAGAAAGAGAAATTCTCGATTAGTGAACTGCTGCAGGATGTTTTCCAGAAATTTGAACTTTCTGCCCAGACTAAACAGCTGGCATTGCTGGCAGATATTCAGCCAGGCCTGCCGCTTATTGATGCGGACCTCTGGATGATCGAACGGGTGCTGACCAACCTGCTGGATAATGCGATTCGCCATACTCCCGACAACGGCACTGTTGCTGTGCGTTTGTGGCGAGAAGCGGATAAAGTGATGGTGCAAATTAGCGACAGCGGTCCTGGGATCCCGCAAGAATTGATGGAGGGATTATTCATCCGTCCTTCGATTGCGAATCCGTCAGGTGTTCGAGTAGGGGGACTGGGGTTGATGATCGTCCGCCAGATGCTACAGCTACATGGTAGCGAAATTGCGCTGGTGGATACGCCGAAAAGCGGGGCTTGTTTTCGCTTTGGCTTAACGACGGGCCCACATATTTGAACCAGTTATCCGTGATACCAGCTTCAATGGCTACGTGCGCAGATGAAGATGAACGGTGTCGCCAGGTGGCTGCACGGCCGTAAAACCGATAGTAGCTGCGTTATTCATTATCCAGCCAGCTAATGAAAAACTCACTGAAAGCCGTCACCTGCAACGGCTGAAAACGCCGTTGAGGGTAGACAAACTGCAGACCAACGTGTTTCTTGTCATGGCGGCTAAAGCCGATAAAAGTCTCAGCAAATAAAACGCTCAGTCGCCCTTGTTCCACATCTTGCTTCACATCCCACCAGGATTTGCTGGCAATACCCGCTCCGGCCAGTACCCACTGACGAAGCAAGGCGCCGTCATCACATACCATTGCCGGCGTGACCTGCACCACCGCGGTTTCATTTTGCTCTTCAAAACGCCACTCGTTCATCAGCGTGCCGCGCTGCTCCATCACCAGGCAGCGGTGCCCGTGTAATTCATCCGGATACTGAGGCGTTCCGTGAGCTTCAAGGTAGCTTTTTGACGCAACCAGCACCCGATAATTAGGACGGATGAATTTTGTGACCAGATTACTGTCCGGCAAGTTCCCGAAACGCACGCTCATATCCAGACGGTTGACAATCAAATCCACCACGCTCTCACTGAGATAAACGGAGCTTCTGACTTCAGGATGCAAACGGGAGAAATCGAGAAGCGCAGGGGAAAGATACTGTCGGCCAAAGTCCGAGGGGGCTGAAATACGTAGGCTGCCGCTGAGCAGTCCGTCCTTCTGCATCAGTTTTGATTCTGCCTGTGTCATCTCCTCCTGCACACGAAGTGCGGCGTGGTAAAACTCCTCCCCGGCTCGTGTCAATGCGATAGCCCGGGTTGAACGATTAAACAGCCGGGTTTGATAACGTTCTTCCAGCGCCTTTAATCGAGCAGTCATGGTGGCGGGGGAAAGGTTCATCCGACGCCCTGCAGCGGCCAGACCACCAGCTTCAACCACTTCCACCAGTAACGTCATATCTTCGAATTTACCCATTATTCCGTTTTCCTGAAAAGATAATCAATTATTACTGCCATTATCAAAGCGACTTGCATGACATAAAGTCAAGCCATAGTTAACCGCTCAGGAGAGCAGAACATGCCACAACATTCCCTTTTCGAGACAACATCTATTGGCAAACGTGTACTAAAAAACCGTATTGTCATGGCACCGATGACTCGTGCCCGTACTGTCCAGCCCGGTAATATTCCTGGCGCGCTTATGGCCGAGTATTATCAGCAGCGCGCCACCGCCGGTCTTATCATCACCGAAGCAACACAGATCTCTGCCCAAGGGCAGGGTTACTCCTGGACACCAGGCATTCATTCTGCTGAACAGGTGGCGGGATGGCGTCTGGTAACAGATGCGGTCCATCGCGCAGGAGGTACGATTTTCTCCCAGTTGTGGCATGTGGGGCGTATGTCCCATGCAAGTTTTCACCCGGACGGCCAACCTGTAGCTCCTTCTGCGTTATCACCGCACGCACAGGTGTGGGTGGTAAACAATGAGGGTATCGGTGAAATGGTCGACTGCCCGGTTCCACGTGAGCTAACGACAGCTGATATTCAACGGGTAATAGCAGATTACCGGCAGGCGGCCCTCAATGCGGTGGAAGCGGGTTTTGATGGCGTGGAAGTTCACGGTGGCAACGGGTATCTGATTGACCAGTTCCTGCGCCGTTCTTCAAACCAACGAACCGATGAATACGGCGGTAGTCTGGAAAACCGTGTGCGTTTCGCCCAGCAGATACTGGAAGCGATCAGCGAGGCCATTGGTGCAGAGAGTACCGGTATCCGTCTGGCCCCGTACATCACCCAGCGTGGCATGGATGACCCGCAGGTTATTGACGCTATTCTGGCTCTGGCGGCCTGGTGTGAATCAAAAGGTATTGCCTTTATTCATCTGGCGGAAGCGGATTGGGATGATGCGCCGCAGGTGCCCTATGCGTTCCGGGAGACCCTGCGGGCGACTTTTAGCGGTACGATTATTGTGGCGGGGAATTACACCCGTGAAAAAGCCGACAAACTGTTATCGGCAGGGATCGTAGATCTGGTTGCTTTCGGACGTCCCTTTATCGCCAATCCAGATTTCCCACGTCGCCTGAAAGAAAACCTGCCACTTTCAGAAATGGGTAACCCAGCGACGCTGTTTGGCGGTAGCGAAGTGGGTTATACCGATTACCCATTTCTGAATTAACTATGGCGATGTATTAACGGCCATCACGGCGGGCATCAATAACAGGGTAAATGAAAAATCCACGCAATTGCGTGGATATATTAATCTTATAATGCTATGGGCAAAAAGATATATTTTGTGCGCGATAATGACAGGGTGAATTTAAAACAATGCATCTGGCTGGATATGCTTTAATATACAAAGTTGTAAAATTAAGAAATCTGCCACAACGACAGATTTCTTTAATATATAATTAGAGATTTGCAACGTTATGATATACTTTTTGAACATCATCATCATCTTCAAGGGCATCAACAAGTCCTTCAAAGATTTCTAAATCTTCTGGTGAGAGTTCAATTTCTGCTTGAGCAATCATTTCTAATTCTGTTGTTGCGAATTCAGTAATTCCAGCTGCTTTTAGAGCTGCAATTCCTTTGTGAAGATCTGTAGGTTCAGTATAAATGACGATGTTTCCTTCTTCTTCGGTTACATCACGAACATCAACTTCAGCATCAAGCAAAATTTCAAAAATACGGTCTGGATCTGTTCCTGCAAATACAATGACGCCAGTATTGTCAAACATATAGCTGACAGAGCCTGCCGCTCCGATACTCCCGCCTTTTTTATTGAAAATTGTGCGGACATTAGCAATCGTACGGTTAACATTTGACGTCAAGGTTTCAGCGATAATCATTGAGCCATTGGGTCCAAAACCTTCATAACGACCTTGCACGAATGTTTCATCGCCGCCGCCTTTGGCTTTATCAATTGCTTTATCAATAACGTGTTTCGGGACTTGTGCTTGCTTCGCACGTTCAATAACGAATTTTAAAGATGAGTTTGATTCTGGGTCTGGTTCACCTTGCTTAGCAGCAGCATAGATTTCTACACCGAATTTTGCATATATATTAGACGTCGCACCGTCTTTAGCCGTTTTTTTAGCAACAATATTGGCCCATTTACGTCCCACTGGAATGCTCTCCTCAAAAATTTATTTACATTAAATGCAGGTTGTTAACCTGCATTTTTTCCGCGAGATTATATCATGATATGTAAATACTCGTCTATGAGAAATAAAAAACGACAATATTACGTGATGTTACTTTAATTTTATAAATGGCTGGCGTTTTTGGTGGTCATTTTAAAATTTACATTTGGTGCTTTATTTTTATTGTTAACAATTGAGCTGAAGTAATAATAAATAAGTCAGGAAAAATAACTGTGATAATCCAGATAATAAACACTATTAAATTGCGCAGAGTGGACGAAAATATCTGTAAAACTGGACTGACTCCGCGGCAGTAGGTATTTCCTGTCCTCACGACAAGGTATGTTCGACGTTTTCTGGACTGATGCCGTTGAGGTTACATGAGACTCTATGAAATGAAAAACCCACGCAATTGCGTGGGTTTTAAAGTTTTTTCTGATTCTGATGAGATTCAATGAAACCTCATGAGACGACAAAGCTTATTTAGACGTTGAACAGGAAGTTCATTACGTCGCCATCTTTGACGATGTAATCTTTACCTTCTGCACGCATCTTACCGGCTTCTTTTGCGCCTTGCTCACCCTTGTAGGTGATGAAGTCTTCAAATGCGATGGTCTGCGCGCGGATAAAGCCTTTCTCGAAGTCGGTGTGGATTTTACCGGCAGCCTGCGGGGCGGTTGCGCCAACAGGGATGGTCCACGCGCGGACTTCTTTCACGCCAGCGGTGAAGTAGGTCTGCAGGTTCAGCAGCTCGTAACCGGCGCGGATCACGCGGTTCAGACCGGGTTCTTCAATGCCCAGCTCAGCCATAAATTCTTCACGATCGGCATCGTCAAGTTCGGCGATATCGGATTCAACTGCCGCACACACGGCAACCACCACAGAACCTTCAGCAGCCGCGATTTCACGCACTTTATCGAGGTACGGGTTGTTCTCAAAACCGTCTTCGTTAACGTTGGCGATATACATGGTTGGCTTCAGGGTCAGGAAGCTCAGGTATTTGATGGCAGCTTTGTCTTCGTCCGTCAGGTTGGTCAGTGAACGCAGCATCCCGGCATTTTCCAAATGCGGCAGGCATTTTTCCAGCGCGGCCAGCTCGGCTTTAGCGTCTTTGTCGCCGCCTTTGGCTTTTTTCTGCACGCGGTGAATCGCGCGTTCGCAGGTATCCAGGTCAGACAGTGCCAACTCGGTATTAATGACGTCGATATCGTCAGCCGGATCCACTTTGTTATTAACGTGAATGATATTGTCGTTTTCAAAGCAGCGTACCACGTGACCGATCGCTTCGGTTTCGCGGATGTTGGTCAGGAACTGGTTACCCAGACCTTCACCTTTGGATGCGCCTTTTACCAGACCGGCAATGTCGACGAATTCCATAGTAGTCGGGAGAATACGCTGCGGCTTGACGATCTCAGCCAACTGGTCCAGACGCGGATCGGGCATCGGTACAACGCCAGTGTTCGGCTCAATAGTACAGAACGGGAAGTTAGCCGCTTCAATACCCGCTTTGGTGAGCGCGTTGAACAGGGTGGATTTGCCTACGTTTGGCAAACCGACGATACCGCATTTGAATCCCATGTTTAAATCACCTTAATCTTTTGATATTCAACCTGTTATGGAAAACAGATTGTAGAAAAGTAAATAACTTTGCCTATTATACACAGCACGCGGGAAAAATGCCGCACATCGCTGCTTATTGTGCTTTAAAGGTATGTAACCGGCTGGTTGCCTTGGTCAGGCCATCTTTGAACAATATCTCGGTACAACGCGCCGCTTCGTCGATGGCTTCATCAATTAACTTTTGTTCTGAAACAGGCGGTTTGCCTAAAACAAAGCCGACAACTTTGTTTTTATCGCCGGGATGGCCAATTCCAACGCGTAAGCGATGAAAGTTCGGGTTATTGCCCAACTTGCTGATGATGTCTTTCAGGCCATTATGCCCGCCGTGGCCGCCGCCGAGCTTAAACTTGGCAACGCCGGGGGGCAAATCTAATTCGTCGTGGGCGACCAAAATTTCATCAGGATTGATCCGATAAAAGCTGGCCATCGCGCTGACTGCTTTGCCGCTCAGATTCATAAATGTGGTTGGCACCAGCAGACGGACATCTTCACCCTCGAGCGTCACTCTGGAGGTGTAACCGAAGAATTTCGGCTCATCGCGCAGGGGGGCGCGTAATCTCTCTGCCAGCAAATCGACGTACCATGCGCCGGCATTGTGTCGCGTAGCCGCATATTCAGCGCCGGGATTCGCCAGACCGACAATCAATTTAATCGTCACGTATTTTGTCCTGAGTGTGTCCATAACCGGCGTGTAGTTTACTGTCTGGCGGCGCGCTTGACAAAAAACTGCGTGCGTACCGGCAAAAAATGAATAATTGCCTCGCTGGACTATTAGAAAATGAGTGTGTTCAGTGGGTTATTTGTAAAGTTTTGTTGCATGAGTGTTTGTAATTGTGATCACAGGCGCACTTGCGAGCGGCAGTGTTGTCTATACTTTACACATAAGGATTAGGGGTATTCCCTGTAGCAACCCAAAGTTCCGGAGGTGACACATGAAACGCAAAAACGCTTCGTTACTCGGTAACGTGCTCATGGCTTTAGGGTTGGTGGTGATGGTTGTCGGTGTGGGCTATTCAATCTTAAATCAGCTGCCGCAATTTAACCTGCCACAATTTTTTGCACACGGTGCCGTGCTCAGTATTTTTGTTGGCGGCGTGCTCTGGCTGGCGGGGGCTCGCGTCGGCGGTCACGAACAAATCAGCGACCGCTACTGGTGGGTTCGCCATTACGACAAACGCTGTCGTCGTAATAATAGCCAACGCCATAGCTAAACCGTGACATTGTCTGCAGACCAGCCAGCCTTACGCTGACTGGTTTTCAGTTCGTCTTGCTTTTGCGCGAGCGGGACTGAATTCGCAGTAATAGTGCTAATAATGCCACAACCACCGCCAGATACCCCATCACGTACATTCCCTGATGTTTTCTTGACGCCAGCTGCGGATCGGCAACCCATGCCAGAAACGCGGTGACATCGCGCGCGTACTGTTGCTCGGTTTGTGGCAGATGAGACTGCGTGGACCAGGTAATCTCACCATCTGCCAGCGGCTTTGGCATATTGATTATCCCACCAGGAAAATACCGGTTTGCCTTCATCTCAGGATCGTCGGGTAAATAACCCGTTAGCAGCGCATAAATATAATCCGCACCGCTGTCAGTGTAGGGAATAAACGCATCGAGGATAAACTGCGGAAACCCGCGATCGTAGCTTCGTGCCCGCACGATATAGCTGAGATCCACCGGCAGTGCGCCATTGTTGAGGTATTTGGCTTCCTGATCGTTCAGATAAGGGGAGGCGAAGACATCGTTCAGATTGCCGTCACGTTCACCCGGTTGTCCGTCGTCCTCAACCGTTGCAAACAGATAGCCGCTGGCCAGTGCTCTGGCTTCTGCTTGCGTGAGTTGCGGCCCGCCAGGTTGGGTCAGCTCTTTGAAGGTGAGATATTTCATACCGTGGCAGGCCCGGCATTTTTCTTCGTAAACCTGTAAACCACGACGTAACTGTTCAGTGTCGTGAGCGCCGTTCACGCCGCTAAATACCCACGGCTGCGGGGGCGGAAGCGGCGCGCAATACCCATGACTGAAGAGTGACGCCAAGCTCAGGGCTGCAAAGGTTAACCATCGTCCCATCATGTCAGTCCTGTTTTTCCAGTAAGCGTCGACACGGCATCACAAGCAGAAACCATGCGAAATAGATAAGCGTTGAAAGCTGAGACGCGGCACGGATCCAGCCGTCATCGTTACTCAATCCGTCCAGCAGGTCGGGGCCGACCAGTGCTTTTGAACCCAGCCAGCCTAAAAAGAACACATTGCCGACCCAGATCCAGAAACCGAGTTTGATCCATTTGCTGTAATGGCGAAACCGTGCGCGGGAGGTATCCAGCCAGGGTAACAAATAGAAGATCAGCACCGATGCGCACATGGCGGCAATGCCCGCCAGCTCATTGGGAAAACAGCGCAAAATGGAGAAGAAGGGCAGAAAATACCACTCGGGCGCGACAACGGCGGGCGTGACCGTCGGGTCGGCGGGGATAAAGTTATCGGCACTGCTGAGGTAGTGCGGCGCAAAAAATAAGAACCACGCAAACAGCATTAAAAACAGCGTCAGCTTGAGGGCATCGCGTTCGGTGACGCGAAAATCAAACAGCAGACGTTGCGACTCGCGGGCGGTGAACGTTTTTTTCATCGCGTGGGCGAACGCTGACTGGACGGTACGCACATGCCATATCGTCATCGCAACAATGGCGAAGGGGATAATAAAGTGAAGCACATAAAAACGGCCTAACATCGGCGTGCCGGGCGCATACCCGCCGACAAAAAAGGTGTACAGCGTATCGCCAACGAACGGTATTGCGCGGGCGAAACTGGTGATAACCGTGGCGGCCCAATAGCTTTTTTGCCCCCAAATCAGGCTATAGCCGAGAAATGCGGTGATCATCAGGAGCACATACAGCGTTACGCTGATGGCCCACATCTTCAGATACGGTTTGCGGTATACGTTGTAATACATTGCGCGAAAGATATGCAGGTAGCAGGCGAAGAAAAAAAGCGAGGCGCCAATGGCGTGCAGATTACGCACCAGCTCCCCTTGCCTGACCGCACGCATAATATGCACAATGGAATCAAACGCGGAATCTGCCGTGGGCACATAAAACATTGCCAGCACGATGCCGGAGAGAATTTGCACGCCCAGCATGACCAGCAAGATGATGCCGACGGCAAAGATCCACACGCCGGTAATGGAGCGGGGGAACGGAAGGCGAAATTGCACATGACGCTGGGGTGCTGTCGGGGACGTTGCGTTCATGTCAGGCCTCTTTTGTGCCAAGGCGTACACTCAGACCATCGGCGGCCAGGGCATAGTCGGGGATCGCCAAATTCGCCGTGGCCGGACCCCGCGTCACGCGCCCGGAGGTGTCAAACTCTGAGCCGTGACACGGACAAATCCAGCCCTGACCGCTGGGGTTGGCGTTAGGCACGCATCCGGCATGCGGGCAGTAACCCTGAACGATCAGCCACTGCGGATGCGCCGCCGTGACCCGCTCGCTGTCTGCCTGCGGGTCGAGCAACAGTCGGGTGTCGGCCTGCTGCGCCGCCGTGATCTCGTCTGGCGTACGGTGGCGAATCAGGATCAGTTTCCCCTGCCAGATTCGTTTCACCGTCTGACCAGCCGCTACTCCCGCAAGAGAGACATCCACCGGCTCATTTTCTGCCACGGTTTTATCGTCCGGCCCCAGCGCCGAAATGAGTGGCCAGACGGCTGCGGTCACCCCCGCAGCGCCGACAAATTTTGTCAACTTACACAGGCAATCGCGTCGCTGGGTGTGGATTGCCTCACTGTCTGTTTTTTTATTCACCGCCGTCTCCTCTGTTTATTGCGCTGTCAGGGTTTCTCAATGCGGGTATAAATGTCCTGAAAGCGTTTATCGGCAAGGCCGGGGGCTTTAAACGCGCGGTAGCTGTCGGGTAAAACGGCGTCGCCGACTTTGATCAGCATAATCATCCCCTGCGCATAGTGCGGTGAGCATTTGATGCCGTAGAAGCCTGCTGTGTCGTATTTGATTTCAATCTCCTCATCGATTTTGCCGATGAAACCGGGGTACCCGGCAGGAGACAGCTCGGCAATTGAGGCCGCATTGTGGCTTTTGTGCTTGCGAACAAACTTCACGCTATCGCCCGGCAGGATCGCCAGAAAATCCGGCTCGTAGACCATCGGTCCGCCGGTACCGCGGTTTTTCATCAGCACTTCATACGTTTGTGCGAACGCCGTCGAGGTGAACGCGCACAGGCACAGGATGAGTAAACGTTGTTTAATACATTTCATTGCGGTTCCTTGTGATATTTACGCTGGCCGTTGGTAGCGAATAAAGCAGCTCGCCTCATCAGCAGCTCGTTCGACAATCGCATCGATGCCAAACCAGTTGTTAAGATTTTCTCGGGTGAAGACAGCTGCAGGGCAGCCTTGCATGACCAGTCGTCCCGCTGTCATCACCATGATGCGATCGCAAAACATCGCGGCATGATTCAGATCGTGCAGGGCGGCAATCACGGTCAGTTTTTCGCGTTTAACCAGGTTAAGCAGGCCAATTTGATGCTGGATGTCGAGATGATTGGTTGGCTCATCCATCAGCAATACCTGGGGCTGTTGTGCCAGCGCTCTGGCAATATGCAGGCGCTGGCGTTCGCCGCCGGAGAAGGTATGCCAGCAGCGATGCTGGACGTTTTGCAGGGAGACTTTCTCCAGCATCGTCTGCACGATAACGTCGTCGGTCCGTGACCACGGCGACAGCAGACTTAACCACGGCGTGCGGCCAAGGGACACGGCCTGGATGGCGGTCAGACGCTCGCTGGTTTCCGCCTGCTGTTCAACCAGGGCGACCTTTTGCGCCAGATGGCGGCGTGAGTAGCGGCGAATATCTTTGCGGTTAAGCGAAACGCTGCCGCTGGAGGGCTTGAGTAAACCGGCCAGCAGGGAAATGAGCGACGTTTTCCCCGAACCGTTGGGGCCGATAATGCCCACAAACTCACCGGGTGCGACCTGAAAAGAGACATCATTGACGATGGCCTTGCCTTTCACCTCCCAGTGCAGATGTTGAGCGCAGACCACATCGTTGGCGGTATTTACCGCGCGTAGCGGCGTGGTAAAACGTGGGTTAACCGTCATTTGCTCGGGTTCCCTCGGATCAAAATAATCGAAAATGCGGGCGCGCCAACCAGCGCAGTGATCACCCCAATAGGCAGTACTTGCCCTGGTAGTAAGGTGCGTGAAATGACGTCCGCGACAATAAGAAAAATGGCACCAATCAGGGCGCTGACGGGCAGCAAGCGGTGATGCTGATTACCCACCAGTAAACGCGCAGCGTGAGGGATAACCAGTCCAACAAAGCCAATGGCCCCGACAATCGACACCATAATGGCGGTCATCCCCGTCACCGCGGTAATCAGTACGCCGCGAGTGCGTTTAACCGGGATGCCCAGCGAGGCCGCTGACTCGGCGCCAAATGAAAATGCGTCCAGATGGCGGGCGTAGCAAAAGCAGACGATGATGCCGACCAGCGCGGTCGGGATGGCCAGTACCACATCGGGCCAGCGTACGCCGCTCAGATTGCCGAGCAGCCAGAACATAATGCCGCGTGCCTGTTCGGCATTGGCCGAACGGGTAATGATGAGCGAGGTAATGGCATTGAACAGCTGCGAGCTGGCGATCCCGGCGAGAATAATTTGCGTGGTGGCGGACCCGTTTTTACCCCTTGCGGCCATGGCCAGCAGTGCGACAAACAGAAATGCCGTCAGCGCGCCGATAAACGCCCCGAGCGACATGCTGATAATCCCCGCACCCAACCCGGTCAGCGCGATCAGCACCGCTCCCGTCGATGCCCCGGCCGAGATCCCCAGCAGATAAGGTTCGGCCAGCGCATTACGCAGTAGTGATTGCAGCACCACGCCGGAAACGGCCAGACAGGCACCGCAGCAGGCAGAGACCAGCGCACGGGTCAGGCGGTAGTTCCAGATGATCCCAGCATCCAGCGCGTCTACCGGATATTGGCTGCCAAACAGGTGGTTTGCCAGCGTGTGGGTGACATGCTGCCACGGGATAAACGTCTCACCGATGGAGATCCCCGCCAGCAGCACCCCGCACATCACCACGCTGACCCACAGGCTGTGCAGCAGCGTTCGCTGGGTAAACTGACTCATCGCCCGACGCGTCCTGCGTAATTCGCTCATTGTCGATGGCTTTCCTGAGTGCGAAAGCGCGTGATGCCCGTGCATGACATCACGCGCGACGAGGATTAATGAGTGGCCTGCGGGTGTGCCAGACCGTATTGCACCAGCGCATCGGCGAGTTTTTCCAGCCCGTCAAGGGTTCTGATGCCCGCATTCATGGTCTGGACATCAATCACCGGCAGGTGGTTGTCTTTCACCGCCGGGATAAGACGGGTAACCGGGTCAGACTTGAGGTATTCCATTTTGACTTTCCAGTCATCCGCCGGGAAACGGCGACGGCCCATCTCGCCGAGAACAATCACCGATGGACTGGCTTTGGCAATGGTTTCCCAGCCGACAGTCGGCCACTCTTCCGCAGAATCAATGACATTTTTTACCCCGAGGGTTTGTGCGATCCACGCGGCGGGGCCAAATTTACCGGCAACATACGGATCAAGCTGCAGATCGGCGCTGGAGAACCAGAAGACGGCAGAAACGTTATTCTCCATGCCGGTGATCTTCGTTTTGGCTGCGGCCTCGCGGGCTTTGAGGCTGGCTATCAACTCATCGCCCTTGTCCTGCACATCGAAGATTTTGGCCAGATCGGCAACTTCCTGGTAGACCATGGCGATATCAAACATGCCTTTACGCACACCATCGCCGCCGTCTTCATTGTCTTTTGCACAATCGGCAGGGGCGGTATAAACCGGAACGTTGAGTTCACTGAATTGTTCATAAGAGGCAACCGTCCCCGCGGGGCCAATCTGCCATTCAAACTGGCTGGCAACCAGGTCTGGTTTTTTGGCGATAATGCCTTCAAAGCTGGGTATGTTTTGTGCGATGACTGCAATCTTGTCATTCGCCGCTTTGTACTGTTCAGGAACCGGGCCAAACCACAGCGATGTGCCTACAACGCGATCGGCCAGACCCAAAGAATAGAGGATTTCAGTGCTGTTCTGACCCACTGTGGTCACGCGATGCGGGGCTTTATTAAAGGTAATATCTCGACCACAGTTTTTGATAGTCAGCGGATATTGCGTCTTTGCCGCCGTCGCCATATTACTGGTCAGGAAGAGTGCCGCGCCGGTCAGCGCCAGAAGTGAATATTTGCAATAAGCAGAGGTAAAAACAGAATACATTATCATTGTCCCGTTGATGCCAGCGCTTCAGCGTCTGGTCATTATTTATTTCGCGGGACAGGCGCATGACGATAGATGACATTTCATCATGACATTCAGGCAAAATAATATGAAAATAAAACATATTGTTGCCAGTTTGATCAGGAATCAATTTTGTTCATTCGTCAAATAAATCACCCCATGGACCATCCCGTCCACTCAATGTATAAAACCATGACAGTAGGTCTCCTGGCTTACGGTAATCAGAATATCGGCCTTCCCATAAAAATATTTTACAGTGACCTGTAGTGAATCATCACTACACAGAGATATTCAGCATCCGCTTACAGTTGCGGGGGCAGCTATGGCATAAGAGAGAAATCATCCGCACCATATTCCGTTTCAAAAGCATGACTGCGCTTTGAAATACTGTCGGAGCGGACTGTATCGGTATGCTAATATTGCGTCAACCGCTGTAATAAGTAGGTAGTATTTAATTGTCATTTTTAATTCCTTTTAAATCATGTGGTTAATCTTTAATGGTTCATTGTGATGTGCCGAAGATAATAAATATTTGGTAAATTAAATGAGAATTATTTGATGTTGATCAATTAACGATGTGGCGTTGAAAAAGAATAAAATGAATAGCGAGAAATACACGCTTATTAAATAATCTGCGCCACATCACATTTTTCAATGTGTTTTTCCATATGGACAATTTGTTGCTCGCCACCTTCATCAAGGAACACGTTAAAGTGATTGTTGCACCAAAACTGATAGCCGCCGGGTAAAAAATGATGGGTATGCAAGTAGAGCGTTTTATATTGCTGACGCTGACAATATGCTTCTGCCAGCGTCATAAGTTGGCGGCCTATACCTCGACGGCGGTGTTCCTGTTCCACGTAACAGCGGCAAATTTCTGCGGTGTTGGCTAAATCATAGCGCCCGCGCAATGCCATGATTCTGTCATCGTACTGACACACTGCCAGCGTAGCGATAAGTTGCTGGTGTGCATCCCACGCGCCGAGCAGTAGATTTCGGGGGTGGTGCAGGTAGTGTGAACGTAAATCTAATATGTCTTCGTCAGGACGTGGAGTGGGCCTGTTAGCCTGAAAATAGAGATTTAAATGACGGATAATAAATGACTGAACGGCGGGAATATCCGACTCGGTAATTTCGCGAAAGGTATACGTAGCATTAGGGTTCATTGTTGTGGGTATTATCAGGAGTAGGGGAAATGATAATAGCAACTCAGCGGGGATTGCAGAAGTGAAGAGTGACCGACAAGCAAAGCCTGCCGGCCATCACTAAACGTTAAATATCAGCCAGTGCGGCGTCACGGTTCGGGAAGAACGCCAGACGGCCGGGGATGGGTTGGATACCCGCACGCGCCATGGTGCGTAGCGGTTGGAACTCCAGATTACTGATACGTAATTCACAGCCTTCCGGCAGTCGTTTAACAAAACGCTGGAAGGCGTCCAGACCACCGGCATCCAGTACCGGGACGGCATCCCACTTCAGTACCACGATGCGCTTGCCTGCAATACGTGTTTCGAGATCGGTAAACAATCCCTCCGCTGCGGCAAAGAACAGCGGGCCAATCACGCGCAGCACCAGCACATCGTCCGGTACGTCTACGTTAACCGGTGCCAGGCGCGTCATGCGCGCAATGCGGCGCATAAACAGCAGCGAGGCAAGGACGATACCGACGCTGATGGCGATCACCATATCGAACAGTACGGTCAGCGACATACACATCAGCATCACGATGATGTCGTCTTTCGGTGCGTGACGCAGCAGATCCACCACTTTATGGGCTTCACTCATGTTCCACGCCACCATCAGCAGCAGGGCCGCCATGGCGGAAAGTGGCAGCCAGGAAAGCCACGGAGCTAACACCAGCAGGGCGAGGATCACCAGAATCGCGTGGATCACCGCAGAAATGGGCGAGGTGGCCCCGGCGCGAACGTTAGCCGCAGAGCGGGCAATTGCGGCGGTGGCGGTGATGCCGCCAAAGAATGGCGCGACGATATTCCCCAGCCCTTGACCCACCAGCTCGCTGTTGGCTTTGTGCTTGGTGCCGGTCATCCCGTCGAGCACCACAGCGCACAGCAGGGATTCAATCGCGCCGAGCATCGCCATCGAGAAGGCTGCCGGTAACAGCGCCCGTAATGAACTCCAGCTTAGCGTAAAGTCTGACCCCGGCATATCCCACGGCAACACCAGCTGTGGTAGCAGTTGCGGGATACCGTTGCCCTGCGAACCATCCGCCAGAATGTAGTGGAACTGAGAACCGATGGTCGCGACATGGCCACCTGTCAGGTTAACGATGCCCATTACCGCACAACCGGCCAGAAGCGCCGGAAGATGACCAGGCAGGCGGATCCCCAGACGCGGCCAGAAAATCAGGATCCCCAGCGTGACCACGCCAATGGCGGCATCACCAAGGTTAATGGTCGGCAGGGCCATAAACAACGCACCCACTTTTTGCAGGTAGTGTTCCGGGACGTGTGCCATCTGCAGACCGAGAAAATCTTTAATCTGCATGGTACCGATGGTGATACCGATACCTGAGGTAAAGCCTAAGGTAACGGAGACCGGGATATATTCGATCAATCGGCCAAATCGGGCGAGGCCGAAAAGGATCAGGAAGATCCCGGACATCAGCGTAGCCACCAGCAGACCTGCCAGCCCGAACTGCTGCGACACCGGATATAAAATCACCACGAAGGCGGCGGTAGGACCGGAGACGCTAAAACGTGAACCACCGGTAAGGGCGATAACAATCCCGGCAACGGCTGAGGTATACAGGCCGTACTGTGGCGCAACGCCGCTGCCAATTGCCAACGCCATTGCCAGCGGGATAGCAATAATGCCCACGGTTATCCCGGCGATCAGATCGCGGGTAAAGCGCGAGGCGGTATATTTTTCTTTCCAACAAGCGTCGATGAGGGCGCGGAAAGGCATCACATGTGAGGAAAATAGTCTGTTCACAATAATGTTTCATCCATGAGCGCATCATCTATCTAGAAACTGATAGTTGAAGTTGGCATAAATCATACAAATAAATAAAACGGATAAAAAAACCCGCCGCAGCGGGTTTTTGAGCCGGGCTCGATTAATGCTCGAACATAGCAGAGATGGATTCTTCGTTGCTGATACGACGAATCGCTTCGGCCAGCATACCCGACAGGGTCAACGTACGCACGTTCGGCAGTGCTTTGATTTCGTCGGTCAGTGGAATGGTGTCACAAACCACGACTTCATCAATCACCGAGTTGCGCAGGTTGTTTGCCGCATTGCCTGAGAAGATCGGGTGAGTTGCGTAAGCAAATACGCGTTTGGCACCACGTTCTTTCAGCGCTTCTGCTGCTTTGCACAGCGTACCGCCGGTATCGATCATGTCATCAACCAGGACGCAGTCACGACCTGCAACGTCACCAATAATGTGCATCACCTGAGAAACGTTCGCACGCGGGCGACGTTTGTCGATGATAGCCATATCGGTATCGTTCAGCAGCTTAGCGATAGCGCGGGCACGCACGACGCCACCGATGTCTGGAGAAACCACAATCGGGTTGTCCAGGTTCAGCTGCAGCATGTCTTCTAACAGAATTGGGCTACCGAATACGTTATCAACCGGTACGTCAAAGAAGCCCTGGATCTGTTCAGCATGCAGGTCAACGGTGAGGACGCGGTCAACGCCAACGCTTGACAGGAAGTCAGCGACGACTTTTGCGGTAATCGGTACACGAGCGGAACGTACGCGACGATCCTGGCGTGCATAGCCGAAGTAAGGAATAACGGCGGTGATACGGCCTGCGGAAGCACGGCGCAGAGCATCGACCATAACGACCAATTCCATCAGGTTGTCGTTAGTAGGGGCACAAGTGGACTGGATGATGAAAATATCACCACCGCGTACATTTTCATTAATTTGTACGCTGACTTCGCCGTCGCTAAAGCGACCTACAGCGGCGTCGCCGAGTGAAGTGTACAGGCGGTTGGCAATACGTTGTGCTAGTTCCGGGGTGGCGTTACCAGCAAAAAGCTTCATATCAGGCACGAGAAGAACCTCAGGCATGCGTCCATTGGTGGAAAGAATCTGCCGAAAACTGTGCGGGCCAGGCAGTATCCTCTCCAGGCGGTGTATTAAAGAGCGCGATGCAACGTCTGGAACGGGGTGACGTTGTCACCGCAACTCAGCTTGCCCGGCTTACTCGTTATCTCTCGAGTTTCATGTGCGCTGGCATCAATTCCTCACACCAGTCACATACTTTTGTATGCTCCTGGCGATTCGTCATCTCGCCATCTTCCTGAAACCCGAATGATTTAGAGTAACGCTCTGTGCAATGGGGAGAGGTTGACACCTTTCGCCACAAAGCCTTCGAGCCATTCCGGGGCTTGCTCAAGCACCTGGCGAGCACGAGACTCTGTATCAAATTCAGCAAAGACACAGGCCCCTGTACCAGTCAGGCGCGACGGCGCATATTCTAACAGCCAAGAAAGCACCGCATCAACCTCGCGAAAACGTTTTCTTGCGATAACCTCGCAATCATTGCCGAATTCACATTTTAGTAACGTTTCTATTGACCTTTTTGGCGTGTTGCGCGGGAGTTCCGGGTCTTTAAAAATCACCGGCGTCGGAATACTGACGCCAGGATGAGCAACCAGGTACCATTTTTCCGGTGGATTGACCGGCGTGAGAATTTCTCCCACCCCCTCGGCGAAGGCCGCGTGTCCGCGTACAAATACCGGCACGTCGGCACCCAGAGTTAATCCGATGGTTGCCAGTTCATCGACGGACAGCCCGCACTGCCAGAGGTGGTTCAGCGCCACCAGAACCGTTGCGGCATTCGAGGAGCCTCCGCCCAGACCCCCGCCCATTGGCAGGCGCTTATCAATGCTGATGGCCGCGCCGCGCCCGGCGGGCAAGCGTCCACTTTCTGCGGCAGTTTTCATCAGCAAACGCGCGGCGCGCACGATCAGGTTATCTTCATGCTCCACACCCGCAACCGGGGTGAGTAGATGAATGTCGCCGTCATCGCGCACCTCAATGCGGATATCATCGCCGTAATCGAGAAACTGAAACAGCGTCTGCAGCGTGTGATAACCATCCGCACGCTGTCCGGTGATGTATAAAAACAGATTCAGTTTTGCCGGAGAGGGCCAATGGGTCATCATTTCACGATCCAGTTATCCATTTTCAGCTTAATGCGCTGGTCGCCGTCGGACAGTTCCATGTTAGCGGGCATCGCTGGCTGCGTTTTGCTGTCGTAGGCGCTGTACACCACTTTCCAGCGCTTACCGTTCTGGCTGTAGTTGACTTCGCTCAGACGGTACTGCGCGTCAAGTTTGTAATCGGTGGCATCGCCCGGCAGACCGAGGATCCACTGACGCAGGCTATTGAGCGGAATCGGCATTCCGGTCAGTTTGCCAATCATTTCTTCGGCGTCATCGGCGGTATAATGCTTGCCTTTATTATCGACAAGCTCGACGTTGCCCGGCTGGGCTTTCAGTTCCAGTTCGGTACTGCCCAGCGGATTGGTCAGCAGCAGACGATAGTTATCCTGACCGGTTTGCTGCCAGAAGAAGCGGGCATAGACCTTCTGCTGTTCGGAAATGTAGGCAAACGCGCCGCGCGTCTGATACTGGTGCAGCGCACGCACTTCCTGCTGGTGCTGACGCCACTGCGGGGAGTCCGGACTTTTGCCAGGACCTTTCGGCGCATTGAGTGTACAGGCGGTGAGGACCAGGCTTGCCAGCGGCAGCAGGCGGATCAGGCGAAAATCAGGCAGGGTCATAATGATGACAAATCCTTGAGATACGTTGCAGTTATAGTTCTTAATGCTAGCGCCGCCATCTGACCTCGTCTACGTTCACGTTATCTTAAATCACTAAAATTTGTGCACTAAGCTATTACTCCAAAAGGGGGCAGTCTCTTTTATTGGCCGCACGCATCCTGTATGATGCCCGCAGTCTAACCTTATCAACGCTGGTACTATTCCCGCACACATGACCCTTTTAGCGCTTGGTATTAACCATAAAACGGCACCTGTATCGCTGCGAGAACGCGTAACGTTTTCGCCGGATACGCTCGATCAGGCGCTGGACAGCCTGCTTGCGCAGCCAATGGTGCAAGGCGGGGTAGTGCTGTCGACGTGTAACCGCACGGAGCTGTATCTCAGCGTCGAAGAGCAGGATAACCTGCAAGAGGCGCTGATCCGTTGGCTGTGCGAATACCATAATCTGAATGAAGAAGAACTGCGCAGCAGCCTTTACTGGCATCAGGACAACGACGCCGTCAGCCATCTGATGCGGGTTGCCAGCGGCCTGGATTCGCTGGTACTCGGCGAGCCACAAATTCTCGGCCAGGTGAAAAAAGCCTTTGCGGATTCGCAAAAAGGCCACCTGAACGCCAGTGCGCTGGAGCGCATGTTCCAGAAATCGTTCTCCGTCGCCAAACGTGTCCGCACCGAAACCGACATCGGCGCCAGTGCCGTGTCCGTTGCTTTTGCGGCCTGTACGCTGGCGCGACAAATCTTTGAATCGCTGTCCACGGTAACCGTACTGCTGGTTGGCGCAGGTGAGACCATCGAACTGGTGGCGCGTCATCTACGCGAACACAAAGTGAAGAAGATGATCATCGCCAACCGTACGCGTGAACGTGCGCAGGTGCTGGCAGACGAAGTCGGCGCTGAGGTGATCTCATTGAGTGATATCGACGCACGTTTACAGGACGCCGATATCATTATCAGTTCTACCGCCAGCCCGCTGCCGATTATCGGTAAAGGGATGGTGGAGCGCGCGCTGAAAAACCGCCGCAATCAGCCGATGCTGCTGGTCGATATCGCCGTACCGCGCGATGTTGAGCCGGAGGTCGGCAAACTGTCGAACGCTTACTTGTACAGCGTTGACGACCTGCAAAGCATCATTTCGCATAATCTGGCGCAGCGTAAAGCGGCGGCGGTGGAAGCCGAAACGATCGTCGAGCAGGAAACCAGCGAATTTATGGCCTGGCTCCGCGCCCAAAGCGCGAGTGACACCATCCGCGAATATCGCAGTCAGTCAGAACAAGTGCGTGATGAACTGACCGCCAAAGCGTTGGCTGCTCTTCAACAGGGCGGTGATGCGCAAGCCATTATGCAAGATCTGGCCTGGAAACTGACTAACCGCCTGATCCATGCACCAACCAAATCTCTTCAACAGGCTGCCCGTGACGGGGATAGTGAACGCCTGAATATTCTGCGCAACAGCCTCGGGCTGGAGTAGCAGCACACCAATCTTATTTTTACAGGGTGCATTTACGCCTATGAAGCCTTCTATCGTTGCCAAACTGGAAGCCCTGCATGAACGCCATGAAGAAGTTCAGGCGCTGCTCGGCGATGCGGGAACCATCGCAGACCAGGATCGCTTTCGTGCGCTGTCGCGCGAATATGCCCAGTTAAGCGATGTTTCTCGTTGTTTCACGGACTGGCAACAGGTTCAGGATGATATCGAAACAGCACAGATGATGCTCGACGATCCTGAAATGCGTGAGATGGCGCAGGATGAACTGCGCGAAGCAAAAGAAAAATGTGAACAGCTGGAACAGCATCTGCAAGTGCTGCTGCTGCCGAAAGATCCGGATGACGAACGTAATGCGTTTCTTGAAGTGCGTGCCGGAACCGGCGGCGATGAAGCGGCGCTGTTTGCAGGCGATCTGTTCCGTATGTACAGCCGTTACGCTGAATCCCGCCGCTGGCGCGTGGAGATCATGAGCGCCAACGAAGGTGAACACGGTGGCTATAAAGAAATTATTGCCAAAGTGAGCGGCGATGGCGTGTATGGTCGACTGAAGTTCGAGTCCGGCGGTCATCGCGTACAGCGCGTTCCGGCCACCGAATCTCAGGGGCGTATCCATACCTCTGCCTGTACGGTCGCGGTAATGCCTGAGCTGCCGGAAGCGGAACTGCCGGACATCAATCCGGCTGACCTGCGCATTGATACCTTCCGTTCATCGGGGGCCGGTGGTCAGCACGTTAACACCACCGACTCGGCTATTCGTATTACCCACTTACCGACCGGTATTGTGGTTGAATGTCAGGACGAACGTTCACAGCACAAAAACAAAGCTAAAGCGATGTCGGTGCTGGGCTCACGTATTCGTGCCGCCGAAGTGGCGCGACGCCAGCAGGCGGAAGCCTCCGAGCGCCGCAACCTGTTAGGCAGCGGCGATCGCAGCGATCGTAACCGTACCTATAACTTCCCACAGGGTCGCGTAACCGATCACCGCATCAACCTGACGCTCTACCGTCTGGACGAAGCGATGGAAGGGAAACTGGATATGCTCATTGAGCCGATTGTCCAGGAATACCAGGCCGACCAGTTGGCGGCGTTGTCCGAGCAGGATTAATGGATTATCAGCACTGGTTGCGTGAAGCAATAGCCCAATTACAGAACAGCGAAAGCCCGCGCCGCGACGCCGAGATCTTACTCGAGACCGTTACCGGCAAAGGGCGTACCTTTATTCTGGCGTTTGGTGAAACGGTATTAACCGCGGCACAGCAGGAACAGCTGAACGCGCTGGTGGCGCGTCGTCAACGGGGAGAGCCGGTGGCGCACTTAACCGGCGTTCGCGAGTTCTGGTCGCTGCCGCTGTTCGTGTCACCGGCGACGCTTATTCCACGTCCGGACACCGAATGCTTAGTCGAGCAGGCGCTGGCACGCCTGCCTGCCTCTGCGTGCCGCATTGTGGATTTGGGGACCGGTACGGGCGCTATTGCGCTGGCGCTGGCTTCCGAGCGCCCGGACTGCGACGTGACGGCGGTTGATCGGATGCCGGACGCCGTGGCGCTGGCGATCCGCAATACGCAGCATCTGGGCATCAACAATGTGCGCGTGCTGCAAAGCGACTGGTTCAGCGCTTTACAGGGGCAGCAGTTCGACATGATCGTCAGTAACCCACCGTACATTGATGAGCAGGACCCGCATCTGGCACAAGGCGATGTACGTTTTGAGCCGCTGACCGCGCTGGTGGCGGGCGCGAGTGGCCTGGCGGATATTGTGCATATTATCGAACAGTCTAAATACATGTTAACCCCTGGCGGTTATTTGCTACTGGAACACGGCTGGCAGCAGGGGCAGGCGGTGCGTGACGCGTTTACGCGCAGTGGATACCAGGCGGTCGAAACCTGTCGTGATTACGGCGGCAACGAGCGCATTACGCTCGGGCGCCTCGCTGCATGACCACCTTCAGCCTGTTGCTCGGCGTTCATCTTATTAGCATTGCGCTGTCCGTGGGGCTGCTCACGCTGCGTTTTTGGTGGCGTTACACGCAAGCACGCCTTGCGTCAGCGCGCTGGACGCGGATTGCTCCGCCGGTCATTGATACCGTTTTGTTACTCAGCGGCGTAGCGTTGATCGCTAAAACGCACATCCTGCCATTCACCGAACAGGGGACATGGCTGACTGAAAAGCTGTTTGGGGTTATCATTTACATCGTTTTGGGTTTTATTGCGCTCGATTATCGTCGGGCGCGCAGCCAGCAGGCGCGTTTAATCGCCTTTCCGCTGGCGCTGGTGGTGCTGTACATCATCATTAAACTCGCCACCACAAAAATACCGTTACTGGGGTAATCATGAGGTCGTTAGCTGATTTCGAATTTAATAAAGCGCCATTGTGCGATGGGATGATCCTGGCATCGGAGTCTATCCGCCTGGATTTCCCTACGCAATCTGTCTACGACGAACTGGAACGTCTGGCCAGCCTCGCGCATGAAGAAATTAGCCAGCTCCTGTCTCAGGATGAGCAACTGGAAAAATTGCTGGCACTTTTTTACGGCGACTGGGGGTTTACGGATACCCGCGGCGTCTATCGTCTTTCTGATGCACTTTGGCTCGACCAGGTCCTGAAAAATCGTCAGGGCAGCGCAGTCTCGCTTGGCGCCATCTTATTGTGGCTGGCCAATCGGCTGGATCTGCCGCTGGTGCCGGTGATTTTCCCGACGCAGTTAATTCTGCGCATTGAATCACTGGAAGGCGAAATGTGGTTGATTAACCCGTTCAATGGCGAAACGTTAAATGAGCACACGCTGGAAGTGTGGCTAAAGGGCAATATCAGCCCGGTAGCTGAGCTGTTTAACGAAGATCTCGATGAGGCGGATAACGCGGAAGTGATCCGCAAACTGCTCGACACGCTGAAATCATCGCTGATGGAAGAACGGCAAATGGAGCTGGCACTGCGCGCCAGTGAAGCCTTATTGCAGTTTAATCCTGAAGATCCGTATGAAATACGCGATCGCGGATTGATCTACGCGCAGCTGGAATGTGAACATGTTGCGTTAACCGATTTAAGTTATTTCGTTGAGCAGTGTCCGGAAGACCCGATCAGCGAAATGATCCGTGCGCAGATAAATACTATTTCGCACAAGCATATTGTATTGCATTGATTAATGACACTTTACCTACCGTTTAAGGCGATCCTATGAAACAAAAAGTGGTTAGCATTGGCGACATCAACGTGGCAAATGACCTGCCATTCGTGCTGTTTGGCGGCATGAACGTGCTGGAATCCCGCGATCTGGCGATGCGCATTTGTGAGCACTACGTAACCGTTACTCAGAAACTGGGTATCCCTTACGTGTTCAAAGCCTCCTTTGATAAAGCCAACCGTTCTTCCATCCACTCTTATCGTGGTCCGGGCCTTGAAGAAGGGATGAAAATCTTCCAGGAACTGAAACAAACCTTTGGCGTAAAAGTGATCACCGACGTGCATGAAGCCAGCCAGGCGCAGCCTGTGGCTGACGTTGTGGACGTGATTCAGCTTCCGGCTTTCCTCGCTCGCCAGACCGATCTGGTTGAAGCGATGGCGAAAACCGGTGCCGTTATCAACGTCAAAAAACCGCAGTTCGTAAGCCCAGGTCAAATGGGTAATATCGTGGATAAATTCCATGAAGGTGGCAACGACAAGGTTATTCTGTGCGATCGTGGCGCAAACTTCGGTTACGACAACCTGGTTGTGGATATGCTGGGCTTTGGCGTGATGAAGAAAGTTTCCGGTAACTCACCGGTTATTTTTGACGTTACCCACGCGCTGCAGTGCCGTGACCCGTTCGGTGCTGCAAGCGGCGGTCGTCGTGCGCAGGTGACTGAACTGGCGCGTGCCGGTATGGCGGTGGGTCTGGCGGGTCTGTTCATTGAAGCACATCCGGATCCAGCCAATGCGAAATGTGACGGTCCTTCCGCGCTGCCGCTGGCGAAGCTGGAACAGTTCCTCACCCAGATCAAAGCGGTTGATGATCTGGTGAAAAGCTTCGACGAACTGGATACTGAGAACTAAGAACGCTGTGCGGGCCGGAGAATTCTCTCCGGCCTTTTTGACTCTCGTCGTCAGGCGCCAAACGCACCGTCAATCGTGTGCATTGCCCCCGTTACAAATCCCGCTTCCGGGCCTGACAGCCAGGCAACCATGCCGGCCACTTCCTCTGGTCGTCCGTGTCGTTTTAGCGCCATAAAGCCGTGCATCAGATCTTTCAATGGGCCTTCTGCCGGGTTGGCATCGGTATCAATGGGACCCGGTTGGACAACGTTTACCGTAATACCGCGCGGGCCGAAATCTCGAGCCAGTCCTCTTGCCATCCCCTGTAACGCTGACTTACTCAGCGCGTAAGAGGCCATTCCGGCAATTGGCATACGGTCGCCATTCACCGAACCAATAATAATGATTCGCCCGCCGTCAGGCATCTGTCGCGCCGCTTCCACCGCTGCGTAATAGGGGGCGTGGATATTAATACGGAAAAGGCGTTCAACCGTGTCAGGGTCCTGATCCAGCGCATCGCCAAACAGAATAATCCCGGCATTGACCACCAGCACATCCAGCGGACCGCTTTCTCGCACCCGCGCGATGACGGCGTCGCGATCGGCGTTGTTGGTTTGCGCTGTACGGGTACCTGTCTCTTCGGCCAGTGCTTTAGCGGCGTCGGGGGAGCCTGAATAAGTGAAGCTAACGGTTGCGCCATCTGCGGCAAAACGACGCACGATAGCGGCACCAATTCCACGGCTGCCGCCAAGCACCAGCACTGATTTACCACTAAACGAAGACATCAGAGATTCCTTGAACAATTATGTAGTGATCGATATATAATGTCCGCAGGGTTTTCTGTCAATGGATTTGTAATGAGTACTACACAATGCTTCCGCGCGCCGGGTCGACCGCGTAATTTTGATCCGGAGCTGGCCGTGGCCAAAGTGCAGCGGTTATTTCACGCCCAGGGTTATGACACCGTTAGCGTGGCCGATGTCACTCAGGCGCTGAACATCAAGCCACCCAGCTTCTATGCCGCTTTTGGCAATAAACTCGGTCTGTACCAGCGCGTCCTTAGCCGCTACGTACAAAACGATGCGATTCCATTTGACGATATTCTGCGAAGCGACAGACCGGTTGCGGAGTGCCTTGCGTCTCTGCTTGAAGAAGCGGCACGCCGTTATGCCGCCGATCCAGACGCACCAGGCTGTCTGGTGCTGGAAGGAACGCATAGCAACGATCCACTGGCGCGTAATGCCGCCCGTGCTTTCTATTGCGTTGCAGAAAATAAGATTCATGACTTTATCGCACAGCGCCACCCTGAAGAGGCGCCAGGCCTGACGGATTTCGTTTGTACAACGATGCTCGGTCTGTCGGGTAAGGCACGTTGCGGACACTCACTTGAACGCCTGTTATCCAGTGCGCAAATCGCCAGTTTAGCGCTGGTACACCGGCTTTCCTGACTATCGTCACACAAGGGGGAGATAAATATGATAGGTAAGATGGGTTTTTTCTTTAGCACGCCGCCGCCTGCTATCCGTAATGCGACGTTGAGTGCATTGTTGATTGGGGCATCCTTTCTGGCATATTCGCAGGAAAAGGCGGATGTCATTTTGTATAACGGACAGCTGATTACGCTGGATGACCAACAGCCCAACGCCCAGGCGCTGGCGGTGAAAGGGCAACATATTATTGCCGTCGGCGATAATGAGCAGATAAAAAAATGGTCAGGCCAGAATACGCAGGAAATTAATCTGGCGGGGAAAACGGTTATCCCAGGGTTAATTGATGCGCACCTGCATGGCATCCGGGGAGGACGAACGTTTTTATTCGAAACCTACTGGTTTGATGCTAAAAATTAGCCTGATGCGTTGAATAAACTGTCGCAATCGGCAGCACAGAAAAAGGCCGCACAATGGGTGGCCGTTGTCGGCTCATGGATCCCCGAGCAATTTGCTGAAAAGCGCGATCCAACCTTTCAGGAGCTGAATCAGGCGGTACCTGAGAATCCGGCTTATATCCAGAGTCTTTATGATTATGCGCTGTTAAATCAATACGCGATTGATACCCTGAAACTGAATACCGCCACGCCAGATATTCCTGGCGGAATAGAAATAGAACGTAATGACCACGGGGCAGCAACCGGGAAACTGCGCGGAACGATCGGCAGTTTTAATCAGCTTTTTGCCCAAATTAGCCAGGACAGCGATGTTAAAGAGAACCTCAACGCCTTTATCCGCTATTTAAATCAACGGGGTGTGGTCGGGTTTATCGATCCTTCTGCTGGGCAGGAGCAGGCCTATCGTGATTTTTTTAAATTCCAGCAACAACACCCTCTCCGAATGCGCGTGGGTTATCGTTTATCAGCGCCGCCAGGTCATGAGTCTGCGTGGTTTAAACAGCGCCTGGCTTTTCGCCCGGCAGTCCATGATGACGGGAAAATCGCCTTCTTAGGTTTTGGCGAAAGCGTAGTCATGGCAATGAATGATGGCGTGCGGATGTCATCGGGATTTAGCGCGTCTTCAGATGCGAAACAAGAGATGTTTAAGGTGTTACAACTGGCGGCGCAGGAAGGCGTTCCCGTTGAAATACATGCCTATACCGATGACAGTGCAGAGGCGATTTTAGACGTCATTAGTGATGTAGCGAAATCGCATAATATCGCGCCGTTGCGCTGGTCAATTGCCCATTTAAATACCGGTACGCCAGAGACGCTCGCCCGGATGAAAGCACTCGGTTTGGCCTATTCTGTTCAAATGGGGCCGTATTTTGAAACTCCCGCGATTGAACGCGCTAATGGTAAAGCGGTGGCGGCGCTGTCATCACCCATTCAACCTGCGCTGGCGCAAGGGATTGTTGTTGCGGGTGGTACGGATGCGACGCGAATTGGCGTCGCAGGCGTGTGGCATGCCATTGAATATCATGTGACGGGTAAAGCGCTCGATGGCACGCTACGCCATGAAAATCGGCGGTTAAGCCGGGAAGACGCATTAAAGATGTATACGTTAAACGCCGCCTGGCTGGCGTTTGCTGAGCAGCAGCGGGGGAGTTTGCGTGTGGGTAAACTGGCCGATTTTGCCGTGATTAATCAGGATATTCTGGCGGTTGCGGCAGATAAACTGCACCAAACGGAATCACTGTTGACGTTTGTCGATGGGCAGCAGGTCTACCCGCCGCAATAAAGGATGCGAAAAAAAACGGCCCTGCAAAGGGCCGCTCGGTTTGACAGAAAAGCGAATCAAGCAAAGATCGTCATCAGATAGGCGATAAACAGTGCCAGATGTGCCGCACCGTTAAGCACGTTCGTGCGCCCGGTCGAGAAGGAAATTTGGCACAGTACCAACGAAGAAACCATCACAATCATCTCTGGCGAACCTAAGCCAAACACCAGGTCGTTACCCGTCGCCCACGCAATCAGCGTTACAACCGGAACTGTCAGCGAAATGGTGGCGAGCACGGAGCCGAAGAACAAATTCATCGCACGCTGTACCTGATTGCTCAGCACCGCTTTCAGCGCACCCAGCCCTTCAGGGGAGAGGATCAGCAATGCGACAAGGAAACCTGTGAACGCAACCGGCGCATTCAGTTCCGTTAACAGCGTCTCCAGTGGGTTGGCGTTCATTTTGGTCACTGCGATAACCGCAATTAAATGGACGATAAGCCAAACCGCATGCCACATATTACTGTGCGCTGACGGTTTACCGTGATGCGGGTCGTCGTCGTCACCCTCGTCTTCGTGTTCGTAAATAAACAGGCTCTGGTGCGTTTTTGTCTGAATCAGAAGAAATACGCCGTACATTGCGGCAGAAATTAACGCCACCAGTAGCGCCTGTGCAGTGGTGAAATTCGCGCCCGGCAATGCCATCGGGAACACCAGCACAATAATGGCCAGCGGGAACAGGGCGATCAAATACTGTTTAATACCAAACAGATTCATATACTGGGTGGCAAATTTACGCCCGCCTAACAGTAATGAAAAACCGACCAGACCACCGGTGACAATCATAATGATTGAATAGAGCGTATCACGCATCAGGGTCGGCGCGGCGTCGCCCGTTGCCATTAATGCAGAAATTAAGCTGACTTCAAGAATGACCACCGACAGGCTCAGGATCAGGGAACCATAGGGTTCACCGAGTCGGTGGGCTAATACGTCTGCGTGACGTACAACGCTAAATGCACTGCTTAATATACCCACCAGGGCAAGCGCATTAATGCCGATAACCACTGGTAGTGACTGACTGCTCCCCCATAAGAACAGAACTACCAGCGCCAAAATCGGGAAGACGAGCGAGGTCTCCTTGTGGCGGGTTTTTACCGCCTCATGTGCATGTGTCATTCACTTCTCCATCTCTGCAGGTATTTATAATTATAAATGTATTAAAGAATGTAAAAAATAACAGATATCTCGGTATTTCCGATCTGTTTTTACGTAATTTTACGGCGTGGCCCGTTTCTTGCTTCAAAGTGAATATAATCATTTATCTTGTTTAGAGACGATTTAAATAACAAGGTGTTAGTTTTAATGGTGCACAAATATTGACACTCATAACGAGCAACATGTCGGTACCGATCGCGCCATCAGTACAGGATATAAAGTGCCGTTGAGCCTGTGTTGCCTTGCATGCAGCCAGTGAATTGCCTATTGTCCTGATATTGGTTTCAAAATGAACAGCAAAAAAGCCCGGAAGGCGTCAAAAAGTTGTCGCAGGGACGTTGCAGTGGCGGAGGTGTAAGGTGTTAACGCGTGATTTTTTATTGAATGCCGACTGTAAGACGGCATTTGGTGCTATTGAAGAATCACTACTCTGGTCAGCGGAACAACGGGCAGCCTCACTGGCTGCCACACTCGCTTGCCGACCAGATGATGGACCGGTGTGGATCTTTGGTTATGGATCGTTGATGTGGAACCCGGCCTTAGAGTTTGAGGAGTCGTGTACCGGCACGTTAGTCGGCTGGCACCGGGCATTTTGCCTGCGCCTGACGGCGGGACGAGGCACGGCGTGTCAGCCTGGACGGATGCTGGCCCTGAAAGAAGGGGGCCGCACCACCGGTGTAGCCTACCGCTTACCGGATGCCTCGCTGGAGCAAGAGTTGACGTTGCTGTGGAAGCGCGAAATGATCACCGGCTGCTATCTTCCGACTTGGTGTCAGCTCACGCTTGATGACGGGCGGACGGTCAATGCGTTGGTCTTTATTATGGATCCGCGGCATCCATTGTTTGAGGCAGATACGCGCGCGCAGGTGATCGCGCCGCTTATCGCTACCGCCAGCGGACCATTGGGGACCAATGCGCAGTATCTGTTCTCGCTGGAACAGGAACTGTCCCGGTTAGGCATGCAGGATGATTGCCTGAACGAACTGATCGTCACGGTCAAACGATTGCTGGGCGAGGTGTTACCGGAAGGGGTCATGCGGCCAGGATTTGCCTGAGTCGGCGAACTGCCCGATAAGCGAGAGTGCTTTCGGGCAGCTAACTATCAGGCGGCGATATAACTGATGGAATGTTCCAGCGACTGGCTGTGGCTGTCGATCAGAACATTCCACGTGCCGGTATACGGCACGGTCAACCATGCGTTATCACGATCCTGCACGCTTAAAATGTCGGTCTGCGTGTCTTTGACGTGATTTTTTTCGCTCATCAGATGAATGTGACAGCGCTCAGAACAGCGCACCACCACGGTATCTCCACCAAACAATTTCAAACTTGCCTTCACTAATGCCATTTTTCACCCCGTTCTTGAAAACAACGTACTTTCTGTCGAAAGTGCTGCGTGATGTTGTTCACATTTCACTCATGGCATAACACCAAAGGGGGAGGGGCAGGATGCTGATTTTGATCAAAAAATGGCATAACGATTAAACAAAAATGACAAAATCCCTGAAAAGTGTTGAAAGGGCGTACTTACGTTTAGCGAAACCGCGCCCTTGGCAGATTAAATCTGGAAATATCCGGCTCTTTCAGTGCGCTTGCCTGAAAAGTCGTCTATCAGAAGGTTAACACCTTATCCGCCGCCAGCGTCCACTGGGCTAATTCCACCAATGTTCCGACTTCAACGCCGTCGATTAACGGCAGCGTGGTGATGCCACGACCATCGGTGCAGGTTTTGCACAGTTTCACCGGCACATTTTGTGCGGTCAGGATCTCCAGCATTTGCTGAATATTGTAGCCTTCCGTCGGCTTCTGCCCGCGTATTCCCGCCGTTACCGCGTCCGACATCAAAAAAAGTCGCAGATCGAGGCTGTCATCCTGTTCGCGCAGGGCAATGGCCAGACGCAGACTGTTAAATAACGATTCGCTTCCATAGGCCGCACTGTTCGCGACGATCACTATCTTTTGCATTTTGACTCCTGTTGTCAGGGGGGCATGGATATTGCTAGCTCTTTGGGAAAACCCGTTATCCGTGAGAGCAGAGATGATGACACATGCGCAAGACCCCGGTGCCACGCAATGGTTTCACCATGCACGTCAGCTTGAGAATACCCAGCTTCGCCAGTTGGCGCAGTCAGGCCAACTGGTGACGCGCATTAGCCATCTGGTGCATATGCTACAGTGCGAACGCGGTGCATCCAACATTTGGTTGTGCTCCCGTGGGTCACTTTACGGTCCGGAGGTCCGTGCCAGCCGCGCACTGGTGGATGAGGAATGTCGACAACTGCACGCGCTGTTTACGCAGCTTATGCCGCAGGCCAGCAGCACGCTATGCCATCGCATCGCCGGTACCGTCTGGTGCCTGGCGCAGTTGCCCGCATTGCGTGAAGCGGTCAGCGGGCAGGCGTTAGATGCGCAACAGGCCATGGCGCAGTACAACCGTGCGCTGCGGCATGTGCTCGGTATTGTCCCGCAACTTAATGACAGCATTGATGACCCCTACGTTGCCCGCGGGATGGTGGCCCTGTACAGCTTTATGCAGGGCAAAGAGCTGGTGGGGCAAGAGCGGGCATTGGGCGCGATTGGCTTTACGCTTGGCGAATTTGAGCCGCCTATGCGCCAGGCGCTGGTGGATCGGATCGACGGACAGCAGCCGTGCTTTGAAGCCTTTAGCTCACTGGCCTCACCGGCGCTGGTGCAGCATTTTCGCCAGCAGTGTGAAGCCTCTGGCACGATTGAACAGTTGCGTCGACAGGTTTGCACGCGACACCCGCAGGCCGATAACGGCGAAAGCACGCTGCGCTGGTTTACGTTGCAGACCCAGCGGCTGGAACGTTTACGCGACGTGGAGGAGAGGCTGATCGGCGAGCTGATGCAGGCCGTTGAGCGGCGTCTGGCGGAAGACGCCAACGCGCTGCCGCTTGATAACTGGCTTGATGATAGCGCCGATGACAACCTCTGCCTGCGTCGCGACAAACAGCTTCTGCTGCTGGTTCGCCAGCAGGCACGCCAGCTCGAGCAGATGAGCGGCCAACTGGCGTCGCTACAGGATACGTTAGAAGAGCGGAAGGTGATTGATAAGGCGAAAAGTGTACTGATGAATCATCACAATATGAGTGAGGAACAGGCCTGGCAACGGCTGCGCAAAATGGCGATGGATAAAAATCAGCGGATGGTGGATATCGCCCGTGCGCTGTTGACCGTGAAATCACTCATTCAGGGATAGCGGCTGCACAACAGACGAGCAGCCTCTGCCATATTCGGGTGCAAAATAACGTCACCGGGAGGTAAAAGCCGCTCAGCGCGCCAGCGAAATTCTGGCATCCGAATTGCATTCATCTCTACAGACAGTTTAGCAACAGACCAACGGCGGTTTGTCTGCTTTGAGGATAAAGGCGTCCTGCAATGCTTCGGCATTGCCGGGCGCTTTTTTTTTGTTATGGGGAGCATGTATGGATGACAGAACAGTTTTGCTAACGCGGCGGCGATTCCTGCAGGCCAGCGCCGCCATCGGGGGGGCATCCCTGATTTCCGGCCTGATGCCATCGGTGTGGGCTGCAGGGTCTGACGCGCCAGAAATGACCACGGTCAGAGTGGGCTTCATTCCCCTCACTGACTGCGCGCCGTTGGTGATTGCCGCGTTGAAAGGCTTTGATAAAAAGTACGGCATTACGCTGGTGCCCAGCAAAGAGGCCAGTTGGGCGGCGGTACGTGACAAACTGGTTTCCGGCGAACTGGACGCCGCCCACGTTCTGTATGGACTCTTGTACGGGCTGGAGTTGGGCATCGCCAGCAAACCGCAGGCGATGGCAAATCTGATGACGCTGAACCAAAACGGCCAGGCCATCACGCTGTCTGCTGCGCTGCAGAAGCAGGGGATCACCGATGCGCCGTCGCTGAAAAAGCTGATTACCGGGCAGGCGCCAGGAACCTACACCTTCGCGCATACCTTTCCTACCGGCACGCACGCCATGTGGCTCTATTACTGGCTGGCCAGCGCCGACATCAATCCGTTTACCGATATCCGTACCGTGGTGGTGCCGCCGCCGCAAATGGTGATGAACATGCGCATCGGCAATATGAGCGGTTTCTGCGTCGGCGAGCCGTGGAATGCGCGGGCCATTAACGACCGCATCGGATTTACCGCCGCTACCTCGCAGGCAATCTGGCCCGATCATCCGGAAAAAGTACTCGGCACGCGCCGGGAATGGGTGGAGAAGCATCCGCACACCGCCCGGGCGTTGGTCAGCGCCGTACTTGAGGCGTCGCGCTGGATTGACGCCAGCGAGGCCAACAAACGTGAAACGGCGCAAATCCTTGCCGGGCGCGCCTGGCTCAATACCAAAGCACAGTACCTGACCGGGCGCATGCTGGGCGAATACGACAACGGTGCTGGTCATCGCTGGCAGGACGCGCACCCGATCCAATTCTTTCGTGACGGAGAAGTCAGCTTCCCGTGGCACTCGGACGGCATGTGGTTCCTGACGCAGTTCCGCCGCTGGGGGCTGCTTAAGCAGGCACCGGACTATGCGGATATTGCGGCCAGGGTCAACCGTATTGATATCTGGCGCGACGCGGCGACGGCCGTAGGCGGCATAACCCCGCCAGCGCAGCTACTGCGTACCAGCACGCTGATGGACGGTACCGTGTGGGACGGTCGCGACCCGGAAGCGTATGCCAACCGCTTTACCCTCCACCGTAAAGGAGCCTGAGATGAAACAAAACACGCAACTAAAAACCCCTGAACCGGCTGTGGGTGAGGTGATCACGCTGGCTGCCGTGACGGTGAGAAAACGCAAAACGCCGGCCTATTTGTGGCTGCACGCGTGGGTCAGACGAGCCGTGCCCGCGCTGCTGGGGATGGGCCTACTGGTGGTGTGCTGGCAACTGGCGGTGATCAACAGCCAGGGATTTCCGACGCCGCTCAGCACGCTGGACTCGGCGCTAACGCTGTTTGCTGACCCGTTCTATAACAATGGGCCGAACGATATGGGCATCGGCTGGAACGTGCTGGCATCATTGCAGCGGGTGGCCATTGGTTTTGGCCTCGCGGCGCTAGTCGGCATCCCGCTCGGATTTCTGATTGGCCGATTTACCTTCGCCTCACACATGTTTTCACCGCTGGTTGCGCTGCTGCGCCCGGTCAGCCCGTTGGCCTGGCTGCCCATTGGGTTGCTGCTGTTTCAAAAGGCGGAACCGGCCTCCAGCTGGACTATTTTTATCTGCTCCATCTGGCCGATGGTGATCAACACCGCCGAAGGGGTGCGCAGAATTCCTGACGATTATCTCAACGTCGCCCGTGTGCTCCAACTCTCCGAGTGGACGGTGATGCGCCGCATTCTTTTTCCCGCGGTACTGCCTGCGATCCTCACCGGCATGCGCCTGTCTATCGGTATTGCCTGGCTGGTGATTGTGGCCGCCGAAATGCTCACCGGTGGACTGGGCATTGGATTTTGGATCTGGAATGAGTGGAACAACCTCAACGTCGAAAACATTCTTATCGCCATTGTCATTATCGGCGTCGTGGGCCTGCTGCTTGAGCAGGGGCTGATGCGGGTCGCCCGTCGTTTTAGCTGGCAGGAAAAATAAGGAGACAGCATGAAACCCATTATTCAGGTACAGGCAGTGAGCCAACGTTTTTCCACCGCCAGCGGCGAGTTTCTGGCGCTGCAAAACGTCTCGTTTGATATCCATGAAGGGGAAACGGTCAGCCTGATTGGTCATTCCGGCTGCGGGAAATCGACGTTGCTGAATCTGATCGCGGGCATCACGTTACCCACTGAAGGCGGCCTGCTTTGCGATAACCGCGAAATTGCCGGGCCGGGGCCGGAGCGGGCGGTTGTATTCCAGAACCATTCATTGCTGCCGTGGCTGAGTTGCTTTGACAACGTGGCGCTGGCGGTCGATCAGGTCTTTCGCCGCACCATGAACAAGGCCGAGCGGCGCGAGTGGATTGCGCACAATCTCGAACGGGTGCAGATGGGCCACGCGATGCACAAACATCCAGGCGAGGTTTCCGGCGGCATGAAGCAGCGAGTGGGTATTGCCCGTGCGCTGGCCATGAAACCCAAAGTGCTGCTGATGGATGAACCGTTTGGCGCGCTGGATGCACTCACCAGAGCACATTTGCAGGACACGGTGATGCAGATCCAGCAATCGCTGAACACCACCATTGTGCTGATTACCCATGACGTCGATGAGGCGGTGCTGCTCTCTGATCGGGTGATGATGATGACCAATGGCCCGGCGGCCACGGTGGGCGAGATTCTGGCGGTAAATCTGCCGCGCCCGCGTAACCGCGTCCAGTTGGCGGATGACAGCCGTTATCACCACCTGCGGCAACGCATCCTCCACTTCCTGTATGAGAAACAGCCGAAGGCGGCGTAAGGGGGCGATATGACGCAACGACTGGTCATTGTGGGGCACGGCATGGCGGCGACGCGCCTGACCGAGGCGCTGCTGGCGTACAAGTGCAGCGACATCGCGATCACGCTTATCGGTGAGGAACCGCAGCTGGCCTATAACCGCATCCAGCTATCACCGGTGCTGGGTGGGGAGAAGACGTTTGCCCACACGCTACTTCATCCGCGCCAGTGGTATACCGACCACGGCGTCACGGTGCTGAGCGGGGAACGCGTGCTGGCCGTTGATGCGACTCGCCGCCGGCTGACGACCTGCACGCGCATCCTTGAGTGGGATGAGCTGGTTTTTGCCACCGGCTCGGTGCCGTTTATTCCGCCAATTCCCGGCGGTGAACAGGCGCATGTGCACGCGTTTCGCACGATGGCGGATGTGGAGGCCATCTTGCAACGACCGGGCCCGGTGGTGGTGCTTGGCGGCGGCGTACTCGGCGTGGAGGCGGCGGCAGCGCTACGGCTAAATTGTGACAACGTCACGTTAATTCATCGCGCCGAACGCCTGATGGAGCACCAGCTGGATCGGCAGGCCAGCGATCTGTTGCAGGCCCAACTGACAGCGCGCGGTATTCGCTGCGTACTCAATTCCGGGATTACGTGCATTGAAGGAGATCGCGTCACATTGCTGGATGGCGAGCAGTTGGCCGCGCAGCGGGTGGTGATGGCGACCGGCGTCAAACCCAATATCCACCTGGCGCAGCAGAGCGGTGTGAGCTGCCAACGGGGGATCGTGGTGGACGCACAACTGCGTACCACCGTCGCAGGCATCAGCGCGGTGGGCGAGTGTTGTGAAATTAACGGCCAGACCTGGGGGCTGGTGGCACCGTGCCTGCAGCAGGCCGAGGTGCTGGCTGCACGCCTGGCAGGCCAGAACGGCGAGGGATTTCGTTGGCAGGATCGCGGCACGCGCCTGAAGGTGACGGGAATCGAACTGTTCAGCGCTGGGGTAACGGACGCCGAATCCACGGATACCGCGTTGAGTAGCTGGGATCCGCTCAGCGGACACTACCGTCGTTTGCTGATTCGCGACGGAAAACTCCATGGCGTGCTGTTAATGGGCAATTGCCGCAGCGCTGCGCCGCTCACCGACTTGCTGGATGCACACGCGCCGGCAAATTCCGCCTGGCTATTTGACCGCTTTGATACGCAGCCACCGGCTGCAGGACTGATAACGATGACAAAACCGACGCTGGCTGTTGTGGGACACGGTATGGTTGGCCACCATTTTCTCGAGCAATGCGTAAGCCGCAACCTGCATATGCAGTATCACATCGTGGTGTTCGGCGAAGAACGTTATGCCGCCTATGATCGGGTACATCTTTCCGAGTATTTCGCCGGGCGCAGCGCGCAGTCGCTGTCACTGGTGGACGAGGACTTCTTTGCGCGTCACGGTATCGAGCTGCGTCTTGCGCAGTGTGTTACGCAAATCGACCGTGAAGCTCGGGTTATCCGTACCGCCAGCGGCCATGAAACCCACTGGGATGCGCTGGTGCTGGCCACCGGATCGTACCCGTTTGTGCCGCCGGTAAAAGGCGGTGATTCCGCGGATTGTTTTGTTTACCGTACGCTCGACGATCTCGATGCCATTGCGGAAAAAGCGAAAAATGCCCGGCGTGGGGTGGTGATTGGCGGTGGGCTGCTTGGGCTGGAGGCGGCCAATGCGCTGCGCCAGCTTGGACTGGAAACCCATGTCGTTGAATTCGCCGCGAACCTGATGGCGGTGCAACTGGATAATGCCGGCGCCGCTATGCTGCGCGAAAAAATTGAGGCGCTGGGGGTGGGGGTGCATACCGCAAAATCCACCCGCGAAATTGAGCGTACGCCAGACGGCCTGGTGCTGCATTTTGCCGACGGAGAGCGGCTGGACACCGATCTGGTGGTGTTTTCCGCCGGTATTCGCCCGCAGGATACGCTGGCTCGCAGCAGTGGCTTACACCTCGGCGATCGCGGTGGAATAAGCATTGATAGCCACTGCCGCACGTCAGATGATGCCATTTACGCCATTGGCGAGTGCGCGCTGTGGGAAGGGCGGATATTTGGACTGGTGGCGCCGGGCTATCAGATGGCGCGCGTTGCCGCCGCGCGGCTGGCCGGGGAAGAGGCCAGTTTTGGCGGGGCGGACATGAGCACTAAGCTCAAGCTGCTCGGCGTTGATGTGGCGTCATTTGGTGATGCGCAGGCGCGCACGCCGGGGGCGCAAAGCTATCAGTGGACCCACGGCCCGCAGCAAATCTACAAGAAAATCGTCGTCAGCGCCGACGGCAAAACGCTGCTGGGCGGCGTGTTGGTGGGCGATGCCAGTGACTATGCCACGCTACTACAAATGATGTTGAACGGACTGGTGCTGCCCGCGCAGCCGGAATTGCTGATCCTGCCTGCCGTGGCGGGTAGCGCACCGAAAGTGCTTGGGGTGGCGGCACTCCCTGACGCCGCACAGATTTGTTCTTGTCATAACGTCAGCAAGGCCGATATCTGCCGGGCGGTCAGCGCTGGGGCGACGGATATCGGTGCAATAAAACAGTGTACCAAAGCGGCAACCGGCTGTGGCGGGTGCAGCGCACTGGTCAAACAGGTGATGGAGCATCAGCTGGCTGCGCAGGGTGTGGAGGTCAAAAAGGATATCTGTGAACACTTTCCCTGGTCGCGTCAGGAAATCTATCATCTGGTGCGGGTGAATCATATTCACACTTTCGAACAGTTGATTGCCCGCTATGGACACGGGCACGGCTGTGAAATTTGTAAACCGCTGGTGGGGTCGGTGCTGGCCTCCTGCTGGAATGAGTATCTGCTTAAACCTGCGCATCTGCCGTTGCAGGATACGAACGATCGCTATTTTGCCAACATTCAAAAAGACGGATCGTATTCGGTGGTCCCGCGCATGCCAGCGGGGGAAGTGACGCCGGATGGCCTGATTGCCATTGGTCAGATTGCTAAACGCTACCAGTTGTACAGCAAAATTACCGGCGGGCAGCGGGTTGATCTCTTCGGTGCGCGGCTTGAACAGTTGCCCGATATCTGGCGCGAGCTGGTCGAGGCGGGGTTTGAGACCGGGCACGCTTACGGGAAGTCGCTGCGTACGGTGAAGTCCTGTGTCGGCTCAACCTGGTGTCGCTACGGTGTTCAAGACTCAACCGGACTGGCGGTCACACTGGAGAATCGCTACAAGGGCCTGCGCGCACCGCACAAAATCAAAATGGCGGTTTCCGGCTGTACCCGCGAGTGTGCCGAAGCCCAAGGGAAAGATGTCGGCGTCATTGCCACGGATAAAGGCTGGAACCTCTATTTGTGCGGCAACGGCGGCATGAAGCCGCGCCATGCCGATCTGTTTGCCAGCGATCTGGATGATGCCATGCTGATTCAGACCATCGATCGTTTCCTGATGTTCTACATCCGCACCGCGGACCGCCTGCAGCGTACCAGTACCTGGATGGACAATCTCGAAGGCGGTATTGATTACCTGCGCGAGGTGATCATGGACGATAGCTTAGGTATTGCCAGCGAGTTGGAACAAGAGATGGCGCGGGTAGTGGAAAGCTACCAGTGCGAGTGGCAAACCACGCTCAGCAGTCCGCAACGTCTGGCGCTGTTTCGCTCTTACGTCAACAGCGATGCCCCGGATGACGCCATCGCGCGTCAAGCCTTACGCGGCCAGCCGCAGTTGGCCCCCCCTGTACGCCATGCTCGTGAGACATTGCCGGTGAAACCCTGGCAGGCGATCTGCCCGCTTGAGGCGATCCCGGAACAGGCAGGGATTGGTGCCCTACTGGGTGACCTGCAAATCGCACTCTTCCGTTTTGGTCAGTCGATTTATGCGCTGGATAATCGTGAACCCGGCAGTGACGCTCAGGTACTTTCGCGCGGCATTTTGGGGGATGTGGCCGGTGAGCCTGTTGTGATTTCGCCGCTGTATAAACAGCGCATTCGCCTGCGTGATGGTCGCCAGTATGACAGCGGCGAGCAGGCGGTACGCGCCTGGCCGGTGAAAGTGGTGGATGGAAACGTGTGGGTGGGCAATCAGGCATTGATTCTGCGCGCGGAGGCCTCATGAGTGAGATACGTACCACATGTCCCTACTGCGGCGTCGGCTGTGGGGTGATCGCCCAGGTGAGCGAAAAAGGCGTTAACGTCCGGGGCGATCCTGACCATCCGGCAAACTTTGGTCGCCTGTGCGTCAAAGGCGCGGCGCTGGCGGAAACCACCGGGCTGAGCGGCAGATTGTTACAGCCGACGGTTGACGGGGCGAAGGTTAGTTGGTCGCAGGCGCTGGAAACCGCAGGCACGCGTCTGCGCAGCATTATCGCCCAGCACGGCCCGCAGGCGGTGGCCTTTTACGCTTCCGGTCAGCTACTGACGGAAGATTACTACGCGGCCAACAAGCTGATGAAAGGTTTTATCGGTGCGGCCAATATCGATACCAACTCGCGGCTTTGCATGTCGTCGGCGGTGACCGGCTATAAGCGGGCGCTGGGTGCCGACGTGGTGCCCTGCAGCTATGAAGATATCGAGTGTAGCGATCTGGTGGTGCTGGTGGGATCGAATGCCGCGTGGACGCATCCAGTGCTGTACCAACGGCTGGTGCAGGCACGACAAACCAATCCATTGTTGAAGGTGGTGGTAATCGATCCCCGACGTACTGCCACCTGTGATATTGCGGATCTGCATCTGCCGCTGCTGCCTGGCAGCGACGGTGGGCTGTTTGTGGGTTTGCTCAACAGAATTGCCACCGACGGTGCAGCGCTGGGGGATTTTGACGGGGCAACGGAAACGCTGGCTATCGCGCGTGACTGGGACGTGGCGCGGGTGGCGGAGTTTTGTGGGCTGGAGGTGGCGGAAGTCACCGCGTTTTATGACGCGTTTATGCAGGCGCCAAAGGCCGTCACGCTGTACACCATGGGCATTAACCAGTCCGCCAGCGGCAGCGATAAATGCAATGCGATCATCAACGTCCACTTGGCCAGCGGTAAATACGCCCGCGCCGGGTGCGGGCCATTTTCGCTGACCGGACAGCCAAACGCGATGGGCGGTCGCGAGGTAGGCGGGCTGGCGACGCAGTTGGCAGCGCAGATGAGTTTTGACCCGCAGGACCTGTCGCGCGTGGCCCGCTTCTGGGGTGCTGAGCGGCTGGCGCAAACGCCGGGGTTGATGGCGGTCGAGCTGTTCGAGGCTATTGGCAACGGCAAGATTAAAGCGGTGTGGATCATGGGGACTAACCCGGCAGTATCGCTACCGGACAGCCATGCCGTGTGTCAGGCGCTGGCGGCCTGCCCGCTGGTCATTGTCTCCGAGGTGGTGGCCGACACCGATACCAGTCGCTATGCCCACATTCGCTTTCCGGCGCAGGCCTGGGGAGAGAAGAATGGTACGGTGACCAATTCAGAGCGGCGCATTTCTCGCCAGCGCGCCTTTTTGTCCTCTCCCGGTGAGGCGCGTGCAGACTGGTGGATTATCGCCCAGATGGCTAAACAGTTGGGGTATGCCGGGGCGTTTAGCTGGCAAAACGCGTGGGAGGTCTTCTGTGAACATGCGGCGCTTTCCGGTTTTGAAAATAATGGGGAACGCGCCTTTGATATTGGTGCCCTGGCCGATATGACGTACGCGCAGTGGGAAGACATGACCCCGGTTCGCTGGCCGGTCAGTCGACGTCTAGCGCCGCTAAACCTCTGGCAGGGCTGGCACGCGAACCAGCGTTTGCGGCTGGTGCCGGTCACGCCGCAGGGGATGACAACTGCCTGTGATGCGCTCTATCCGCTGGTGTTAAACAGCGGGCGTATCCGTGACCAGTGGCACACCATGACCCGCACCGGCACCGTTTCGCGCCTGATGCAGCACATCAGCGAACCGCTGGTCGAGGTGTCACCCGAGGACGCCGCACGATTTCAGCTGACCGGGGGGGCGCTGTGTCGTATCAGTTCCCCGCGCGGGCTGATGGTGGGCAGGGTGGCAATCCAGCCAGGTCAGCGGGCGGGCAGCGCGTTTACCTCGATGCACTGGAACAACAGCTTTGCCCGTCAGGGCCGGGTAAACGCGCTGGTCGCGCCGGTGTGCGATCCCCATTCCGGACAGCCAGAAAGTAAACAGACTGCGGTGCGTATCATGCCCTGGCAGCCGCAATGGCAGGGGGAGATGTTTAGTCGGCATCAATTAACACTGCCCGGTTTTGTCCATTGGTGGCGCAAAGCGGCGGACACGGTTTTTCGCTATACCCTGGCGGGTGACAGGGAATTCGCCAGCTGGCTATGCCAGTACTGCACGGCACAAGGCTGGCAAATCCAGCAGGCGCACTGGGGCCAGGGGCTGAATATCCTGGCCTGGCGGGAGGGGCAACTGATGCTGGGATTCTGGTCGGCGGCGACGCAGCCTGAGATTGACACCGTCACTATTCTCGCCGCGTTTGTGCGAGCGCCAGACAATGCTGAAATACGCCATGCGCTGCTGAGCGGCAAACCCGCAGGTATAGCGCCTGACGAGGGGGCGATAGTGTGCAGCTGTTTCAGCGTAGGTGAAACGGCGATCGTCCGGGCGATCACCGACGGTTGCCATTCGGTTCAGACGTTGGGGCAACAGCTGCGCTGCGGCAGCAACTGTGGGTCGTGCATCCCGGAGTTGCGTGCCTTACTGAAACAAACGGTAACGCTTAAAGAGTAAGGATATTCCTGAAAATTTGAGAAAAGGCTGCAAATTGCTGGCCTGAAAGGTATGGTTAACGGTCGAGAGACCTGATTTTAATGATGTAAAAGCCACCGACGATTTGAGCCGTTTTTTCAGTTGTACACGTAGTATCCTCCTACTCTTGCCGCTGGCAGGCGGTACTGCCAGCGCGCAGTCTTCGTTTATCCAGCAGGCCGCCAACCCGTTTGACAACAATCATGATGGCTTACCCGATCTTGGCATGGCAGCGGAGTCCCGGGCCGGTGAAAAGCATTTTGCCGAAATGGTCAAAGCGTTTGGCGAAGCCAGCATGACCGATAATGGTCTTGATACCGGTGAACAGGCGAAGCAGTTTGCGTTTGGCCAGGTGCGTGACACGGTCAGTGAGCAGGTGAATCAACAACTGGAGTCGTTGCTTTCTCCCTGGGGTAATGCCAGCGTTGGGCTACAGGTGGATAACGAGGGTCGCTTTACCGGCAGCCGGGGAAGCTGGTTTATTCCCTGGCAGGATAATCAACGCTACCTGACCTGGAGCCAGATGGGGATAACCCAGCAAGATGAGGGGCTGGTCAGTAATCTGGGCATCGGGCAGCGCTGGGTACGCAACGGCTGGTTGTTAGGTTACAACACCTTTTATGACACTCTGCTGGATGAAAACCTGCCGCGCGGTGGCGTGGGTGCCGAAGCGTGGGGCGAGTATCTGCGCTTATCTGCCAATTATTACCAGCCGTTCTCGTCCTGGCAGGAACGTTCTGCGACGCAGGTGCAGCGCATGGCGCGGGGATACGATCTTACTGCCCTGATGCGGGTCCCGTTTTATGAACATCTCAATACCAGCGTTAGCGTGGAGCAATACTTTGGCGACCAGGTCGATCTGTTTCATTCCGGAACCGGCTACCATAATCCGGTGGCGGTCAAGCTGGGGCTGAGCTACACGCCGGTGCCGCTGGTGACGGTGACCGCGCAGCATAAGCAGGGGGAAAGCGGGGTCAGCCAGAACAGCGTCGGCGTAAAGCTTAGCTATCGCTTTGGCGTGCCGTTAAAAAAACAGTTGATGGTCAGCGAGGTGGCTGGCAGTCAGTCCTTGCGCGGGAGTCGTTATGACTTACCACAGCGTAACAATCTGCCGACGATGGAATATCGCCAGCGCAAAACCCTGGCTGTGTTTCTGGCAACTCCGCCGTGGGATCTCACGCCTGGCGAGTCGGTAGCGCTGAAGCTGGAAGTGCGCAGTCAGCACGGTATTCGCCACCTGACGTGGCAGGGGGATACGCAAGCGCTGAGTTTGACGGCGGGAACAACTACCCGGAGTGCAGAAGGCTGGACGATTATTATGCCAAAGTGGGACAGCAGTGACGGGGCAACAAACCGCTGGCGGCTGTCGGTGGTGGTGGAAGACGAACAGGGTCAGCGTGTCTCTTCCAATGAGATCACGCTATCACTGACCGAACCGTTTAGCGCGGTGTCGGAAAATGATCCTCGTTAACGATAAGCAGCATTAAAAATTAGAAAATGCGTTCCTGATGCACCCATACCGCGGCTTCTACGCGTGATTTGAGCTTCATTTTCTTCAGCATATGCTTCACGTGGACTTTGACCGTGCTTTCGGTGATGTCCAGACGGCGGGCAATCATCTTGTTAGGCAGGCCCTGGGCAATCAGTTTCAGGATGTCGCGTTCGCGCGGCGTGAGCTGGGTGACATCGCGGTCTGAGGTGGCACGATTAGCACGCAGGCTGGCGGCCAGTACGGGTGTTAAAGCTTCGCTAAGCACCATTTCACCGGCGGCCGCTTGCTGTAATGCCTTCAGCAAATCTTCCGGTTCCATGTCTTTCAACAAATAACCATCCGCGCCGCGTTTCAGGGCGGTGACCACGTCTTCTTCATGATTGGAGACGCTGAATACGACGATGCGGCCGGACAGGGATTTTTCGCGCAGCTTATCGAGCGTTTCCAGACCGTTCATACCGGGCATATTGAGATCCAACAGGATCAGATCGGGATCAAGAGACTCAGCCAGCTCGATACCCTGCTCGCCATTACTGGCTTCGCCGACCACGGTAATATCGGGCGCCATGCTGACAAGCTGTTTTACACCGGTTCGCAACATCGGATGATCATCGATCAACAGGATGGTTGCCGGTTCCAGATTACTCATGGGTATCTCCTTGGACTTCTGTGAAGTTTGTTTCGGGAATGAAAGTGACAGCAACTTCAGTACCGCCAGTCTCGCGACGGCGTACACGGCAATCGCCGCGCAAGCTTTGCGCACGATCGCGCATAATAATCATGCCGTAGTGGTTACTGCGTTCGGCGTTTTCCGGTACGCCGCAGCCGTTATCTTGCACTGTCAGTTTGACCTGCTTGCCATTTTGCACCACCGTCACCACAACGTCATCGGCGTGAGAGTGTTTCAGGGCATTACTCAGGGCTTCACGGGCAATTTGCAACAGGTGAATAGCCTGGTGCGAAGGCACCAGACGCGGCGGCAGCTGGTAATCCAGCTTCACCGTAAAACCAAATCGGGCGCTGTATTCCAGGCAGCTGGCTTCCAGCGCTGGGCGCAATCCAGGCTCCGTTAACTGCAAACGGAAGGTGGTTAACAGCTCACGCAACTGCACCCAGGACGTGTTCAGTTCATTACGAATTTGACTCAACAGGTCGCGGCAGTTTTCCGGCAGCGCCTCGCCTTGCATTTGCAAACAGCTGACCTGCATCTTCATACAAGAAAGCGATTGTGCAATAGAATCATGCAGTTCACGTGCAATGGTGGCACGCTCTTCCATCACAATCAACTGCTGCTGACGCTCCTGCTGCCTGTCCAGCGCCAGCGTCGCGGTCAGTTGTTCAACCAGGGTATCAACCAGTTGCTGCTGGTCGTGGCTAAGATGACGTCCGTGCGGCAACGTGGCCAGCAGAATACCATACTGAGTATGCGCATCGGTCAGTCGCCATTTCAGTGTGATTCCGCCGTCAATGGCGGGCAGCGTGCCGCGCGGACACAGATGACACCCTTTTTCATCACAGCTGACGTTCGACTGACAGGTAAACTCCTGGTGATTATCTTCATCTTCCAGGTCGTACACCCGCAGTTCGATATCATGCAACAGCGTTAAATTTTGTAGCCCGTTGAGTACCGGGGAAAGACGTTCACACAGTGGTACCTGAGAGTGCAGACGGCGGTTGGCTTGCCACAGGAAGGAGAGGATCTGGTTTTTATGCTCCAGACCGGCGGTTTTCTCCTGCACCCGCTGTTCCAGTACCGCGTAACTTTCTGCCAGCTCTTCTGACATATTGTTCAGTGCCGATCCCAGGGCCGCCATTTCATTACGCCCGCTAATGCATGCGCGCTGGGTAAAATCACGTTGGCTGACGGCTCGCGCCATCGACAGCAGCTGTTTCCACGGTTCCAGCAGACGAACACGCAGCCAGATAATGGTGAAAACCAGCAGCAGTGCCATAAACACGGCCATCAGACGATGCAGCATCACCACGCGCTCAATACGCAATTCCGTGGTGTGGTCAAAGGCGGTCACCAGCTTATCCAGTCCTGCCACAAACTGCGTAACGTCCTCGGCAACGGCGTCCGCGTTTTGTGCATGTGATAGCCCTGGCGCCAGTTCGGTATGCCAGTAATCCTGTAACGCCTTCAGCTGTGCCTGTTGTCCGTCGCGCTTAGCGGCGCGCGTGAGTTCCGGGCTGAAGGCCGTTCTTTCCATCTCTTCCAGCAGCGGCTGGTCATTGGCATCCAGCGGAACCGCTGCCAGCAGACGATAGCTCTGCATACGCAGGGAGCCGGCTTTGTTAATCGCATGCGCGCTGCCCTGAACGCCCTGAACCAACCAGCCGGAGACGGCCATACCTGCCACGCCGATTGCGGTGGACAGTAAAACAATCAGCGCCACCTGGTTGACCAGCGTAAGCGGAGAGAGACAACGTTTTAACATGGTGACTTCTTCCTTCAGGATTTCGTTGTAGCGAAAACCTTATGAATGACGATGCTGCTGCAAGCAGTGGCGTTATTCTCAGCTATACACTGGAGTATACCCATACCTCAAACGGGCTACCCCTTAATTGCCACAGGTGGGAGAGATCCCCGGCTGCGGGGAGTAGGGGGCGACAGAAGCGTGAAAAACCACATCTTTTTTAGCGATGTTATGTACTCATTTGGGGTAATGATAAATTTTAAGCACTAATAATGACATCTTTTCCTTTGATTTATATCAACTTACCTCTCGCTGTAAACCCTAATGTTGCAGGCATCGAAACAAGTATCAGAGGTGTCTATGAGTCACTCATCTGCCCCGGAAAGGGCATCTGGATCTGTAATTACAGAATGGCGGCCGGAAGATCCCGCCTTTTGGCAACAAAGAGGTCATCGTATTGCCAGCCGCAACTTGTGGATTTCCGTCCCTTGTCTGCTGCTGGCATTTTGCGTATGGATGTTATTTAGCGCCGTAGCGGTGAACTTACCGAAGGTTGGCTTTGACTTTACCACCGAGCAGCTGTTCATGCTGACGGCATTACCGTCGGTTTCCGGTGCGCTGCTGCGTGTTCCGTACTCCTTTATGGTTCCTCTGTTTGGCGGACGTCGCTGGACGGCATTCAGCACCGGTATCCTGATTATTCCTTGCGTATGGTTAGGTTTTGCCGTGCAAGATACCACCACGCCGTTTAGCACGTTTATTATCATCTCTCTGCTGTGCGGTTTTGCCGGGGCAAACTTTGCTTCCAGCATGGCTAACATCAGTTTCTTCTTCCCGAAACAGAAACAGGGCGGTGCACTGGGGCTGAACGGCGGTCTGGGTAACATGGGCGTCAGCGTGATGCAGTTGCTTGCGCCGCTGGTGGTCTCCTTGTCTATCTTCGCGGCATTCGGTAGCCACGGCGTTGAACAACCGGATGGCACGCAACTGTATCTGGCCAACGCCGCGTGGATTTGGGTACCGTTCCTGGCGGTGCTGACGCTGGCTGCGTGGTTTGGTATGAACGAACTGGCAACCTCTAAAGCGTCACTGAAAGAGCAATTACCGGTGCTGAAACGCGGACATCTGTGGATTATGAGTCTGCTGTATCTGGCAACCTTCGGCTCCTTTATCGGCTTCTCTGCCGGTTTTGCCATGCTGTCAAAAACGCAGTTCCCTGAGGTGCAGATCCTGCATTACGCCTTCTTTGGTCCGCTGATTGGCGCCCTGGCTCGTTCTGCTGGTGGGGCAATTTCTGACCGACTGGGCGGGACGCGTGTGACGTTGGTGAACTTTGTCCTGATGGCCATTTTCAGCGCCTTGCTGTTCCTTACGCTGCCAACAAACGGTGAGGGTGGCAACTTTATCGCCTTCTTTGCGGTGTTCCTGGCGCTGTTCCTGACGGCTGGGTTGGGTAGTGGTTCTACCTTCCAGATGATCTCTGTGATCTTCCGTAAACTGACGATGGACCGAGTGAAAGCCGAAGGTGGCTCCGAAGAGAAAGCGATGCGTGAAGCGGCAACCGACACGGCGGCGGCACTGGGCTTTATCTCAGCTATCGGCGCGATTGGCGGCTTCTTTATTCCTAAAGCGTTTGGTACGTCGCTGGCGTTAACCGGTTCGCCGGTGGATGCGATGAAAGTGTTCCTGATCTTCTATGTCGCCTGCGTGGTCATCACTTGGGTGGTATACGGACGTCATTCTAAAAAATAAAAAAGTAATGTACACAAAATCACTCAAACTGCATCACGGCGGCAAGTGAGAAATCCCCAGGAGCATACTCAAGTCAGTGACTGGGGAGAACGAGCACAGCCAACGCGGAAGCAGTTTGAAGGATGACGTGTAGGTTGATTATCCTTTGCGCGGTGTTAGACCGTGCTTTTTTTTGTCTGTAATTAGTTACAACATACTTATTTGTCTACAGAGACTATCGTCTGTCAGAACGGTACACAGAAAGAGGCCTGCCAGGGGGGATACCCCTTAATACTCACTTGTAAAGAATTTAACATTTGTATGATGAGTTAATTTTAAAATCATATTTAAAATCAATTGATTACTGACTTTTACCTCATCCCACTTAAGGGGTATATAAAATTTAACCTCTCTTTCCCATCCCTGCCTGCCTTGATCGTTATCAATTCCCACGCGCTTTCATAGCGTTACCTTCATTCTCAATCAAGCAATGTCGATTTATCAGAGAGCCGTCAGGCTCCTACAGGAGACAACCGATGAGTAAATTCCTGGACCGGTTTCGCTACTTCAAGCAGAAGGGCGAAACCTTTGCCGATGGGCACGGCCAGCTTCTCAATACTAACCGGGACTGGGAGGATGGATACCGCCAGCGTTGGCAGCATGACAAAGTCGTGCGATCAACTCATGGGGTAAACTGCACTGGCTCATGCAGCTGGAAAATCTACGTGAAAAATGGTCTGGTGACCTGGGAGACCCAGCAAACCGACTACCCGCGCACCCGTCCAGACCTGCCAAACCACGAACCACGCGGCTGCCCGCGCGGTGCGAGCTACTCCTGGTATCTCTACAGCGCTAACCGCCTGAAATACCCGCTGATGCGTAAACGCCTGATGAAAATGTGGCGTGAAGCGAAAAGACTGCACAGCGATCCGGTAGATGCATGGGCATCCATCATCGAAGACGCCGATAAAGCAAAAAGCTTCAAGCAAGCGCGCGGTCGTGGTGGTTTTGTACGTTCTTCCTGGCAGGAAGTGAATGAGCTGATTGCCGCTTCTAACGTCTACACCGTCAAAACCTACGGCCCTGACCGCGTGGCAGGCTTCTCGCCGATCCCGGCAATGTCGATGGTTTCCTACGCCTCCGGTGCACGTTACTTGTCCCTGATTGGCGGTACCTGCCTGAGCTTCTACGACTGGTACTGTGACCTGCCGCCTGCGTCTCCGCAGACCTGGGGTGAGCAGACCGACGTTCCGGAATCTGCCGACTGGTACAACTCCAGCTACATCATCGCCTGGGGTTCAAACGTTCCGCAGACCCGTACCCCGGATGCCCACTTCTTCACTGAAGTTCGCTACAAAGGGACCAAAACGGTCGCGATCACCCCGGACTACGCCGAAATTGCCAAGCTGTGCGACCTGTGGCTGGCACCGAAGCAGGGCACCGATGCCGCGATGGCGCTGGCAATGGGCCACGTCATGCTGCGTGAGTTCCACCTTGATAACCCAAGCCAGTACTTCACCGACTATGTGCGTCGTTACACCGACTTCCCGATGCTGGTGATGCTCGAAGAGCGTGACGGTTACTATGCGGCGGGCCGTATGCTGCGCGCCGCCGATCTGGTCGATTCTTTGGGCCAGGAAAATAACCCAGAGTGGAAAACCGTTGCCGTCAATACCGACGGCGAGATGGTCGCGCCAAACGGTTCGATTGGTTTCCGCTGGGGCGAAAAAGGGAAGTGGAACCTTGAGCAGCGCGACGGCACGTCCGGTAAAGAAACCGAACTGCAGCTCAGCTTGCTGGGCAGCCAGGATGACATCGCTGAAGTCGGCTTCCCATACTTTGGCGGCGAAGGCACCGAGCACTTCAATAAAGTCGAACTGGAAAACGTTCTGCTGCACAAACTGCCGGTCAAACGCCTGCAACTGGCGGACGGTACTACCGCGCTGGTGACCACCGTTTATGACCTGACCATGGCGAACTACGGTCTGGAACGCGGTCTGAACGATGAAAACTGCGCCACCAGCTACGATGACATCAAAGCATATACCCCGGCATGGGCAGAAAAAATTACCGGTGTATCACGCGCTCAAATCGTGCGTATCGCCCGTGAATTTGCCGATAACGCTGACAAAACGCACGGTCGTTCAATGATCATCGTCGGTGCCGGTCTGAACCACTGGTATCACCTCGATATGAACTATCGCGGATTGATCAACATGCTGGTGTTCTGCGGCTGCGTTGGTCAGAGCGGCGGCGGTTGGGCGCACTATGTGGGTCAGGAAAAACTGCGTCCGCAGACCGGCTGGCAGCCGCTGGCGTTTGGCCTTGACTGGCAGCGTCCGGCACGTCACATGAACAGCACCTCCTACTTCTATAACCACTCCAGCCAGTGGCGTTATGAGACGGTAACTGCGCAGGAACTGCTGTCGCCGATGGCGGATAAGTCCCGCTATAGCGGTCATTTGATCGACTTTAACGTGCGCGCTGAACGTATGGGCTGGTTGCCATCTGCGCCGCAGTTGGGCACCAACCCGCTGTACATTGCCCGTGAGGCGGAAAAAGCCGGGATGACGCCGGTGGATTACACCGTGAAATCGCTGAAAGAGGGTTCTATTCGCTTTGCGGCAGAACAACCTGAAAACGGTAAAAACCATCCGCGTAATCTGTTCATCTGGCGTTCTAACCTGCTGGGCTCGTCCGGTAAAGGTCATGAGTACATGCTGAAGTATCTGCTGGGTACTGAACACGGTATTCAGGGGATGGATCTGGGCAAACAGGGTGGCGTGAAGCCAGAAGAAGTGGAATGGCAGGATAACGGTCTCGATGGCAAGCTGGATCTGGTGGTGACGCTGGACTTCCGTCTGTCGAGCACCTGTCTGTATTCCGATATCGTGTTGCCTACCGCCACCTGGTATGAAAAAGACGACATGAATACATCGGACATGCATCCGTTTATTCATCCGCTGTCTGCCGCTGTTGATCCGGCCTGGGAATCGAAAAGCGACTGGGAAATTTACAAAGCCATCGCCAAGAAATTCTCTGAAGTCTGCGTAGGTCACCTCGGTAAAGAAACCGACGTGGTGACGCTGCCTATCCAGCACGATTCCGCTGCCGAACTGGCGCAGCCGCTGGACGTGAAGGACTGGAAAAAAGGCGAATGCGATCTGATCCCAGGCGTTACTGCCCCGCACATCATGACCGTTGAGCGTGATTACCCAGCAACTTACGAACGCTTCACCTCCATCGGCCCACTGATGGATAAAGTCGGTAACGGCGGGAAAGGGATTGCCTGGAACACCCAGAGCGAAATGGACCTGCTGCGTAAGCTTAACTACACCAAGGCAGAAGGCCCGGCTAAAGGTCAGCCGATGCTGAATACGGCGATTGATGCCGCCGAGATGATCCTCACCCTGGCGCCGGAAACCAACGGTCAGGTGGCGGTGAAGGCCTGGGCTGCGCTGAGTGAATTTACCGGCCGTGACCATACGCATCTGGCACTGAATAAAGAAGACGAGAAAATCCGCTTCCGCGATATTCAGGCGCAGCCGCGTAAAATTATCTCCAGCCCGACCTGGTCTGGCCTGGAAGATGAGCATGTTTCTTACAACGCCGGTTACACCAACGTTCACGAGCTGATCCCATGGCGTACGCTGACCGGTCGTCAGCAGCTGTATCAGGATCATCAGTGGATGCGCGACTTCGGTGAAAGCCTGCTGGTTTATCGTCCGCCAATTGACACCCGTTCGGTGAAAGCCGTGATGGGCGAGAAATCCAACGGCAATCCGGAGAAAGCGCTCAACTTCCTGACGCCACACCAGAAGTGGGGTATCCACTCCACTTACAGCGACAACCTGCTGATGCTGACATTAGGCCGCGGCGGTCCGATCGTGTGGATGAGTGAAGCGGATGCGAAAGATCTGGGTATCGAAGATAACGACTGGATCGAAGTCTTTAACAGCAACGGTTCACTAACCGCCCGTGCGGTAGTCAGCCAGCGTGTCCCGGCCGGGATGACCATGATGTACCACGCCCAGGAACGTATTGTGAATATTCCAGGGTCGGAAATTACCGAACAGCGCGGTGGGATCCATAACTCGGTGACCCGTATTACGCCGAAACCGACGCACATGATTGGTGGTTATGCCCACCTGGCCTACGGCTTTAACTACTACGGCACCGTAGGGTCAAACCGTGATGAGTTCGTGGTGGTCCGTAAGATGAAGAACATTGACTGGTTGGATGGCGAAGGCAATGACCAGGTACAGGAGAGCGTAAAATGAAAATTCGTTCACAAGTCGGCATGGTGCTGAATCTCGATAAGTGCATCGGTTGCCACACCTGTTCAGTAACCTGCAAAAACGTCTGGACCAGCCGTGAAGGGACCGAGTACGCCTGGTTCAACAACGTTGAAACTAAGCCGGGCACCGGTTTCCCGACCGACTGGGAAAACCAGGAAAAATGGAAGGGCGGTTGGATCCGCAAGATCAACGGTAAGCTGGTGCCGCGCATGGGTAACAAAGCGCTGCTGCTGGGTAAAATTTTCGCTAACCCGCATCTGCCGGGTATCGATGATTACTACGAGCCGTTTGACTTCGATTACCAGACGCTGCACAACGCACCGGCTGACAGCAAAGCGCAGCCGATTGCACGTCCACGTTCGCTGATCACCGGCAAGCGTATGGACAAGATAACCAAAGGTCCGAACTGGGAAGACGACCTGGGCGGCGAGTTCGAGAAGCTGTCAAAAGACAAAAACTTCGAGAACATGCAGAAGGCGATGTACGGCCAGTTCGAAAATACCTTCATGATGTATTTGCCGCGTCTGTGCGAGCACTGCCTTAACCCGGCGTGCGTGGCGACCTGCCCAAGCGGTGCCATCTACAAGCGTGAAGAAGACGGCATCGTGCTGATCGACCAGGACAAGTGCCGCGGCTGGCGTATGTGTATTACCGGTTGCCCGTACAAGAAAATCTACTTCAACTGGAAGAGCGGTAAGTCAGAGAAGTGCATCTTCTGCTATCCGCGTATCGAAGCCGGTCAGCCGACCGTATGCTCCGAAACCTGCGTCGGACGTATTCGTTACCTCGGCGTACTGCTGTATGACGCTGACGCCATTGAAAGCGCGGCAAGCACCGAGAACGAGAAAGATCTGTACCAGCGTCAGCTGGACGTGTTCCTCGATCCGAATGACCCGGCGGTCATTGAGCAGGCACTGAAAGACGGTATTCCGCTGAGCGTGATCGACGCGGCTCAGCAGTCTCCGGTGTACAAAATGGCGATGGACTGGAAGCTGGCGCTGCCGTTGCACCCAGAATACCGCACGCTGCCAATGGTCTGGTATGTTCCGCCTTTGTCACCGATTCAGTCTGCGGCTGATGCGGGTGAGCTGGGCAGCAACGGTATTCTGCCGGACGTGGACAGCCTGCGTATTCCGGTTCAGTACCTGGCAAACCTGCTGACTGCAGGGGATACGCAGCCGGTGGTACTGGCGCTGAAGCGCATGCTGGCGATGCGTCACTTTAAACGTGCGGAAACCGTTGACGGTAAAGTCGACACCCGTGCGCTGGAAGAAGTTGGTCTGACTGAAGCGCAGGCGCAGGAAATGTACCGCTACCTGGCCATCGCGAACTACGAAGATCGTTTCGTGGTACCGAGCAGCCATCGTGAGCTGGCGCGTGAAGCGTTCCCGGAGAAAAGCAGTTGTGGCTTTACCTTCGGCGACGGTTGCCACGGTTCGGACACCAAATTCAATCTGTTCAACAGTCGCCGCATCGATGCTGTCGATGTGACCAGCAAAACGGAGCCGCACCAATGATTGAACTCGTCATTGTTTCGCGTCTGCTCGAGTACCCGGATGCTGCCTTATGGCAGCATCAGCAGGAACTTTTCGATGCACTCGCGTCATCTGAAAACCTGGACAAAGATGATGCCCAGACTCTGGGCGTCTTCCTGCGCGATTTAACCGCGCAGGACATGCTGGACGCACAGTCCCGCTACAGTGAACTGTTCGACCGTGGCCGTGCAACCTCGCTGCTGTTGTTTGAACATGTGCATGGTGAATCCCGCGACCGCGGTCAGGCGATGGTTGACCTGATGGCGCAGTACGAGCAGCACGGTTTACAGCTCGACAGCCGCGAATTACCGGACCATCTGCCGCTGTACCTGGAATATCTGGCGCAGTTGCCGAAGGAAGAGGCGCTGGGTGGTTTGCAGGATATCGCCCCGATTCTGGCCCTGCTCAGTGCGCGTCTGCAACAGCGTGAAAGTCGCTACGCCGTGCTGTTCGATCTGCTGTTGAAACTGGCGAATGCAGCTATCGATAGCGACAAAGTGGCGGAGAAAATTGCGGATGAAGTTCGCGATGATACTCCGCAGGCGCTGGACGCTGTCTGGGAAGAAGAGCAGGTGAAATTCTTTGCCGATCAGGGGTGCGGTGAATCTGAGATCTCCGCTCACCAGCGTCGTTTTGCCGGGGCCGTCACGCCGCAGTATCTGAATATCACCACCGGAGGACAGCAATAATGCACTTCCTGAATACGTTCTTCTTTGACATCTATCCGTACATTGCGGGTTCTGTCTTCCTGATTGGTAGCTGGCTGCGTTATGACTACGGGCAGTACACCTGGCGTGCGGCATCCAGTCAGATGCTGGATCGCAAAGGGATGAACATGGCGTCAAACCTGTTCCATATCGGGATCCTGGGTATTTTCGCCGGCCACTTCCTGGGGATGTTAACGCCGCACTGGATGTACGAAGCGTGGCTGCCGCTGGAAGTGAAACAGAAAATGGCCATGTTTGCAGGCGGTGCGTCCGGCGTGATGTGTCTGGTCGGTGGTGTATTGCTGCTCAAACGCCGTTTGTTCAGCCCACGCGTGCGTGCCACTACCACCGGCGCGGATATTCTGGTGCTGTCCGTTCTGGTTATCCAGTGTGCGCTGGGTCTGCTGACGATTCCGTTCTCCGCCCAGCATATGGACGGGAGTGAGATGATGAAGCTGGTCAACTGGGCACAGTCCGTGGTGACCTTCCACGGCGGCGCGTCCCAGTACTTGGACGGTGTGGCGTTTATCTTCCGTATGCACCTGGTGCTCGGTATGACGCTGTTCCTGCTGTTCCCGTTCTCGCGTCTGGTACACATCTGGAGCGTGCCGGTCGAGTATTTGACCCGCAAGTATCAGATTGTTCGCGCACGCCACTAATCGATTCTCTGCGTCATTGTAAACCCTGCTTCGGCGGGGTTTTTTTATGGCTGTTGCCGGGTGGTGGCGAATACGCCTTATCCGGCCTATGGGGTTTAGCTGTTTAGCTAAGGGTACTACAGAGAAGTGGTGGAGGGGGAAGGATGACTCAGCGCTGCGCGCTTCGCCCTTCGGGTCGTTGCCTGCGGCAACGCTTTCTCGCTATGCTCGAATCGAACCTTAATCGAAGCTTCTCATCCTTCCCGCACGGGCAGAATATAGGGCATTGTGCTTTGATTTAGCTGAGGTATCACAGGGGATTGATGGTGGTGGGGGAAGGATTCGAACCTTCGAAGTCGATGACGGCAGATTTACAGTCTGCTCCCTTTGGCCGCTCGGGAACCCCACCAGGGGTAATTCAAATTGTAGGTAATGCTATGAGGATGGTGGTGGGGGAAGGATTATTCGTCGCTTCGCTCCTCACCCTTCGGGCCGTTGCCTTTAGCAACGTTCTCTCGCTTTCGCTCGAGTCGAACCTTAATCGAAGGTTCTCACCCTTCCCCGATAAGTGCAAACTTCTGCATTGCTCATCGAGTTAACTACATCGCTGTAGTGAATAATGGTGGTGGGGGAAGGATTCGAACCTTCGAAGTCGATGACGGCAGATTTACAGTCTGCTCCCTTTGGCCGCTCGGGAACCCCACCACGGGGTAATGCTTTTACTGGCCTGCTTCCTTGGGAAGCGGGGCGCATCATATCAAATGACGCGCCGCTGTAAAGCATTCCTTTGCTTAACGTAGATCGTTTGCGTGTTTTTCATCCGTAACGCAGTAAAGCTAATCAATTCATATTATTGGTGATTACAGAATAATCGTTCGGTTACCGTAAACAAAGACTCGCTGGGCCAGAACCTGATACAGCGCACGGCTTAACACATTCTTTTCTACGTCGCGGCCTGCGCGCATCATATCTTCTGCGGTATAGGTGTGATCCACGTGAATCACGTCCTGCATGATGATTGGACCTTCATCGAGGTTATCATTCACATAGTGAGCCGTTGCACCAATGATCTTGACGCCGCGCTCATAAGCCTGGTGGTACGGACGTGCACCAATAAAGGCAGGCAGGAACGAGTGGTGAATATTAATAATCTTGTTCGGGAAGCGTGAAACAAATTCTGGCGTCAAGACACGCATATATTTCGCCAACACCACATAATCAGGCTGGTGGGCGTCGATGGCATCGGCCATGTTTTGATCGTGTTCTTCGCGGGTTAATCCTTCATGGCTGACTAGCTCAAAAGGAATATCAAAACGTTCAACCAGCGAACGCAGCGTGTCGTGGTTGCCGATTACCGCCGCAATTTCAACATCGAGTCCACCGTAATTGGCTTTCATTAACAGGTCGCCCAGACAATGCGCTTCCTTGGTGACTAAAATAACGATGCGGCGACGGCCTGCTGGCGTAAGTTCGCGAATGGATCCTTCAGGCAGTGCGCTGTCCAGATCGGTCAGCAGCGTGACGTCATTAAAAATGCCTTCCAGTTCTGTACGCATAAAAAAGCGACCGGTACGGTGGTCAACAAACTCGTTGTTTTGCACGATGTTCAGTTCATGCTTGTAACAAATATTGGTGATGCGTGCGATCAAACCTTTTTGGTCGGGGCAGATAGTGCGCAGAACTTTACGTTGTTGTGAATGCATTGCCGGGGTATTCCTGTTGAAAATGTTTGCGTAATAAATGCTGTCGGGCGTGGGTTAGCCGCAGCACTTTTTAAATTTTTTACCTGACCCGCAAGGGCAGGGATCGTTACGGCCAATTTGCGGACGCGTACCATCAATATAATACCACTGGCCGTTTTCTTTTAAAAAACGAGAGCGCTCAATAATGGCGCCCATTTTCCCCTGTTCGGAAAACCGCGCCACAAAGCTGACATAGCCGGTATTTTCTGTGTTCGACGTTGCCTGTTCAAAAAGGGTAAGTCCAAGCCATTCGGTATGGGCAAAACCTGCGCTAATCTCATCGCGAAATGCAGCAGCATGACAGTCGGGGTGCCAGGTCTTAATCAGGTAATCTGCGTCTTTCATCACAAAAGCACAGTAACGAGAACGCATGAGGTGTGACGGCGTTGGTGCTACTTGCGCGCCAGACACATAACGGTAGCAACATAGGCTATACTCGACAGCGCTACCACAGGGACAAAGCTGAGACACAAAATACTCCCTGGAATAAAAAAACGGCGTAAAAACGCCACGGTAGCACTATGTTAACTGAGCCGTAGTGATGTTGCTACGTCTGCAAGCCAGGGGAAGTCTGTAGGTACAATGAGAAAAATAAAAATTGGGCTGGCGCTAGGTTCCGGCGCGGCACGAGGCTGGTCGCATATTGGTGTGATTAAGGCCCTTAAACATATGGGCATTGATGTTGATATCGTTGCAGGGTGCTCAATCGGTTCGTTGGTTGGCGCCGCCTATGCGTGTAATAAATTACCCGCCCTCGAGCAATGGGTCTGCTCGTTCAGCTATTGGGATGTTTTACGCCTGATGGATCTCTCCTGGCGCAGAGGCGGATTGCTGCGCGGTGAACGCGTGTTTAATCAATACCGCAACGTCATGCCTGTCGAGTCAATTGAACAATGCCAGCGCCGGTTTGCTACCGTCGCGACGAATCTGAGTACGGGTCGCGAACTGTGGTTTACCGAAGGTGATTTACACCTTGCCGTGCGGGCCTCTTGCAGTATTCCTGGTCTGATGTCCCCGGTTGCACATAATGGTTATTGGCTGGTTGATGGCGCGGTGGTTAACCCTGTGCCGGTTTCGCTGACGCGTGCGCTAGGCGCCGATATCGTCATTGCGGTTGACCTGCAACATGATGCGCACCTCATGCAACAAGATCTGCTCTCCTTTAACGTCAGCAATGATACCGACTCGAGTGATGACGAGCTTTCATGGCATGCGCGTCTGAAAGAGCGGTTGAGTAATATCACCGCCAGACGAACGGTCACTGCGCCCACGGCGATGGAGATCATGACCACCTCTATTCAGGTGCTGGAAAACCGGCTTAAACGTAACCGCATGGCCGGCGACCCGCCAGATATTCTAATTCAACCGTTTTGTCCGCAAATATCCACGCTGGACTTCCACCGTGCTGGAGCAGCTATTGCTGCCGGGCAGCTTGCGGTAGAGAAAAAAATGGATGAGTTGCTGCCACTGGTGAAGACCAACATCTAACGCATTTTTTATCAACACTTAAGTCAATTCTGACAGGCGTGAGTAGCAATAGCATGCCACTATTGATTAAAGCCAGTCAGGGGGGAGAATATGACGCAGCCATTGGTCGGAAAACAGATTCTTATTGTTGAAGATGAGCCTGTATTTCGCTCACTTCTGGACTCATGGTTTTCCTCTTTGGGAGCGACAACGGCTGTAGCGGGCGATGGGCTTGATGCGCTGGAATTATTGGGGCGCTTTACACCCGATCTGATGATCTGCGACCTTGCGATGCCGAGAATGAACGGTCTCAAACTGGTTGAATACCTGCGTAACCGTGGCGATCGGACGCCAATCCTAGTTATCTCCGCGACAGAAAATATGTCTGATATTGCCAAAGCACTTCGCCTCGGTGTGGATGATGTGTTGCTTAAGCCGGTGAAAGACCTTAACCGACTACGGGAAACGGTTTTTGCGTGCCTTTACCCCAACATGTTTAACTCGCGCGTTGAAGAAGAAGAGCGGTTATTTCGTGACTGGGATGCGATGGTCGGCGACCCCGCAGCAGCAGCAAAACTGTTACAAGAGCTACAGCCACCGGTTCAACAGGTGATTTCACAGTGTCGCATCAACTACCGTCAACTGGTTGCCGCCGATCAACCCGGCCTGGTCCTTGATATTGCGCCGTTGTCGGAACACGATCTTGCCTTCTATTGCCTGGATGTGACGCGGGCAGGGGATAATGGCGTGCTGGCGGCACTGTTGTTACGGGCACTGTTTAATGGGCTGCTACAAGAGCAACTGGCACATCAGAATCAACGGTTGCCGGAGCTCGGTACGCTCCTGAAACAGGTTAATCATCTGCTGCGACAGGCCAATCTGCCAGGGCAATTTCCGTTGCTGGTGGGTTACTACCATAGCGGTTTAAAAAATTTGGTCCTGGTCTCTGCGGGTCTGAATGCGACCTTAAATACTGGTAGCCACAACGTGCAAATCAGTAACGGTGTTCCGCTGGGAACGTTGGGGAATACGTACCTCAACCAACTAAGCCAACGCTGTGAGTCCTGGCAGTGCCAAATTTGGGGGGCCGGGGGGCGTCTGCGACTGATGTTGTCCGCAGAATGAACAATCGAGAGGCAGGGATTCAAATTGGCTCACCTCCCTGTCTTTTGCAGTGCTACTATCAGCGCCAGATTTATTCGTATTTATCTTAATTATACCGACGCGCGTCCTTTTCAGACCTGAAGCTTGTCGCGGTACTGATATACTCGGATGCGATACAGATTGATGAACACGTTCAATACATGAACAGTCCAGGAGAGTTTTAAATGGCTGCCCTTAATTCGAAAGTCAAAAAAGCCGTTATCCCGGTAGCGGGATTAGGAACCAGGATGTTACCGGCGACCAAGGCAATTCCTAAAGAAATGTTACCGCTGGTTGATAAGCCATTAATTCAATACGTCGTCAACGAATGTATTGCCGCGGGTATCACTGAAATTGTCCTTGTGACTCACTCGTCTAAAAATTCGATTGAAAACCACTTCGATACCAGCTTTGAACTTGAAGCTATGCTGGAAAAACGTGTTAAGCGCCAGTTGCTGGAAGAAGTGCAATCTATTTGCCCACCGCACGTGACGATTATGCAGGTTCGTCAGGGTCTGGCAAAAGGTCTGGGTCACGCTGTATTGTGTGCGCACCCGGTTGTTGGTGATGAACCCGTAGCGGTCATCCTGCCGGATGTTATTCTCGACGAATACGAATCTGATTTATCCCGCGATAACCTCGCCGAAATGATTAGTCGCTTTGATGAAACAGGCAGCAGCCAAATTATGGTGGAGCCAGTAGAAGATGTGACGGCTTACGGCGTGGTGGACTGTAAAGGTGTGGAATTAGCGCCGGGCGAAAGCGTACCGATGGTCGGTGTTGTGGAAAAACCGAAAGCCGATGTCGCGCCATCTAATCTTGCTGTTGTAGGGCGTTATGTCCTGAGTGCAGATATCTGGCCTCTGCTGGCAAAAACGCCTCCGGGCGCAGGTGACGAAATTCAGTTGACCGATGCTATCGATATGCTGATTGAAAAAGAAACGGTTGAAGCCTATCACATGAAGGGCAAAAGCCATGACTGTGGTAATAAGCTGGGTTATATGCAAGCGTTCGTCGAATATGGTATTCGTCATAATACCCTTGGCGCTGAATTTAAAGCCTGGCTTGAAGACGAGATGGGTATTAAGAAGTAACATCACGTTATTAATCCGCATGCAACGGCGCTGTTTATCCAGCGCTGTTTTTTTATACCCCTATTGGGTAGGTGTTATGCGAAGTACAGGTAAAAAAAATCCCGCCGTCGGCGGGATTTTAAGCAAACTAATTGTGGATTAATCCTTGATCAGGAAATCGTCCAGCTGTTTACCTTGTTCTTCCATCGCTTTTTTGATTACTGCCGGTGTACGACCCTGGCCGGTCCAGGTTTTCGTTTCACCGTTTTCGTCAACATAGCTATATTTAGCTGGGCGTGCTGCGCGCTTGGCTTTAGCACCGGTTTTAACCGCAGCCATGCTATTCAGCAGTTCGTTCGGGTCAATACCGTCAGCAATCAGCATTTCACGATATTGTTGCAGTTTACGAGTGCGCTCTTCAACTTCAGCAGCGGCAGCGCTTTCTTCTTCGCGACGCTCGCTAACGACAACTTCTAATTTTTCCAGCATTTCTTCAAGCGTTTCCAGAGTGCATTCTCTTGCCTGCGCACGAAGAGTACGGATGTTGTTCAGAATTTTAAGTGCTTCGCTCATTGTAGTAATCTCAAACTTATATTGGGTGGGGTTTGTTGAGCTAATAATAGAGCGATAAATTCAGATGTGCAATAGCCAGGAATGTAAGGAATTCAAAATTGCGCTTTATTTAGTATCTACATTAATTCATTGTCGTTAAATTTCGTCTGGGAAAGGGCATGAAAAAGGCTTATTGGTGTGGGGGCTACTCTTCAGTCATGCAGGAAAATTCAAGATTCAGGTCACATTTTACAGCACGGTAATTGTATCTGTTTGCAGTAATTTCAACCTTTTGTATTAGTTTTGCTTACGGGAATTCACTATTACAGGGTGTTCGTAGGGGGATTCAATAACATTGAAAGCAAGGTTTCTTTATTGAACTGTGATGATAAGCACCGTTGATGAATTTCAAGGGCACTATTTGTGAAAGAATGTGTATATACCGTCATAAGTCAGATTATTCGAGCATTGGTGGTGTGCATCACTGTGCGATCCATAACTTAAGTCTGTTTCCTGAACCTTACCGTAGTTCGTCATATTTAGGAGGTTGATGAGTGATGCTGACGCGATTTTTTATACGTATGTGGGCGACAACGGTGCGCAGACATGTTTGTGAATTATGATACAATCGCGCCCATATTTATTTACTCAGGTGAGGGCTGACGGTCAATGGCACAGCTATATTTTTACTATTCTGCAATGAATGCGGGGAAGTCGACCGCTTTGCTGCAATCTTCATACAATTACCAGGAACGTGGCATGCGTGCCGTTGTATATACAGCGGAAATCGACGATCGGTTTGGAACAGGGAAAGTAAGTTCACGTATAGGTCTGTCGTCACCTGCAAAACTGTTTAACCAAAATTCATCATTGTTCGAAGAAATTCGCGCGGAGAATGCGCAGCAGAGAATACATTGTGTACTGGTTGACGAGTCACAGTTTTTGACACGCCAGCAGGTTTATGAATTATCCGAGGTTGTCGATCAGCTGGATATTCCGGTTTTGTGTTACGGGTTACGCACCGATTTTCGTGGTGAATTATTTGGCGGTAGCGAATACCTGCTTGCCTGGTCAGATAAATTGGTCGAATTAAAGACTATTTGTTTCTGTGGGCGGAAGGCGAGTATGGTACTACGTCTTGATCAAGCTGGACGACCTTATAACGAGGGAGAACAGGTGGTTATTGGTGGCAATGAACGCTATGTGTCGGTATGCCGCAAGCACTATAAAGAGGCGCAATCTGAGGGCTCTCTGACGGCCATTCAGGAAAGGCACAGCCACGATTAATCTACGCTCGCCTGGGCGCTGTAACGCGCAGGGTAGACCACTGGCCATAAGTCAGAAGTACTACCCTACAATCACCTCTGTAGACCCTTTACGCGCATCCTCCTCCAATCTCCTACGGGCATGTCCATTCACCGCGATGGTCTGCATGAGTTTTTGCGCTGTGAAGGTGAGAATAAATCAGGCGAAAAAAAACGGTCCCCTAAAGGGACCGTTCGACGTGATACTACAGCTTAGATTTATGAATTAAGCGGATTTCTTCGCTTTTTTCTCTGCTTTAGGCGCGGCAGGTGCTTCAGTTTTAGCGGCAGTTTCACCTTCGTTGTATTCGCGACCGTAGAAGGTATCCAGCAGGATCTGTTTCAGTTCAGAAATCAGCGGGTAACGCGGGTTAGCGCCGGTGCACTGGTCGTCAAACGCATCTTCAGACAGTTTGTCAACATGTGCCAGGAAGTCAGCTTCCTGAACGCCAGCTTCACGGATAGACTTAGGAATACCCAGTTCAGCTTTGATCTCATCCAACCATGCCAGCAGTTTCTGGATTTTCGCTGCGGTACGGTCACCCGGTGCGCTCAGACCCAGATGGTCTGCGATTTCAGCGTAGCGACGACGGGCCTGCGGACGGTCGTACTGGCTGAAAGCAGTCTGTTTAGTCGGGTTGTCGTTCGCGTTATAACGAATAACGTTGCTGATCAGCAGGGCGTTCGCCAGACCGTGAGGAATGTGGAACTGTGAACCCAGCTTGTGCGCCATGGAGTGACATACACCGAGGAAGGCGTTAGCAAACGCGATACCTGCGATGGTCGCTGCACTGTGTACACGCTCGCGAGCTACCGGGTTCTTAGAACCTTCGTGGTAGGACGCAGGCAGGTTTTCTTTCAGCAGTTTCAGCGCTTGCAGAGCCTGACCGTCAGAGAACTCAGAAGCCAGTACGGAAACGTAAGCTTCCAGGGCGTGAGTGACGGCATCCAGACCACCGAACGCACACAGTGACTTCGGCATATCCATCACCAGGTTAGCATCGACAATCGCCATATCCGGGGTCAGCGCGTAGTCTGCCAGTGGATATTTCTGACCAGTAGCGTCGTCGGTTACAACCGCAAACGGGGTGACTTCAGAACCAGTACCGGAAGTGGTGGTGACGGCGATCATTTTCGCTTTCACGCCCATTTTCGGGAACTTGTAGATACGTTTACGGATGTCCATAAAGCGCAGCGCCAGTTCTTCGAAGTGGGTTTCCGGATGTTCGTACATGACCCACATGATTTTCGCTGCGTCCATCGGGGAACCGCCACCCAGCGCGATGATCACGTCTGGTTTGAAGGAGTTGGCTAGTTCAGCACCTTTGCGCACAACGCTCAGCGTCGGGTCAGCTTCAACTTCAAAGAACACTTCGGTTTCAACGCCCGCAGCTTTCAGAACGGACGTGATCTGATCAGCATAGCCGTTGTTGAACAGGAAGCGGTCGGTCACGATCAGCGCACGTTTGTGACCATCGGTAATCACTTCATCCAACGCGATTGGCAGTGAACCACGGCGGAAGTAGATAGATTTCGGAAGTTTGTGCCACAACATGTTTTCAGCTCGCTTAGCAACGGTTTTCTTGTTGATCAGGTGCTTAGGACCAACGTTTTCAGAGATGGAGTTACCACCCCAGGAACCACAACCCAGAGTCAGGGATGGTGCAAGCTTAAAGTTGTACAGGTCGCCGATACCACCCTGAGACGCCGGGGTGTTGATCAGGATACGTGCAGTTTTCATCATCTGACCGAAGTGAGCAACGCGTTCTGGCTGGTTGTCCTGGTCAGTGTACAGGCAAGAGGTATGACCGATACCGCCCATAGCAACCAGTTTTTCAGCTTTAACAACTGCATCTTCGAAGTCTTTCGCACGGTACATTGCCAGCGTCGGAGACAGTTTTTCGTGAGCAAACGGTTCGCTTTCGTCGACAACTTTAACTTCACCAATCAGAATCTTGGTGTTAGTCGGCACGGAGAAACCAGCCAGCTCAGCGATTTTGTATGCCGGTTGACCCACGATAGCCGCGTTCAGCGCGCCATTTTTCAGGATGATGTCCTGAACAGCCTTCAGCTCTTTGCCCTGCAGCATATAGGCACCGTGGCTGGCAAAACGTTCGCGAACGGCGTCGTATACGGAATCTACAACCACAACGGACTGTTCAGACGCACAGATTACACCGTTGTCGAAGGTTTTAGACATCAGCACGGAAGCAACGGCACGTTTGATATCTGCTGTTTCGTCGATAACAACAGGGGTGTTACCTGCGCCAACACCGATTGCCGGTTTACCAGAGCTGTATGCTGCTTTAACCATACCAGGACCACCGGTCGCAAGGATCAGGTTAATGTCCGGGTGGTGCATCAGAGCGTTAGACAGTTCAACAGAAGGTTGATCGATCCAGCCAATCAGGTCTTTTGGTGCGCCAGCAGCGATAGCAGCCTGCAGAACGATGTCTGCCGCTTTGTTGGTTGCATCTTTAGCACGCGGATGTGGAGAGAAGATGATAGCGTTACGCGTCTTCAGGCTGATCAGCGATTTGAAGATTGCAGTAGACGTTGGGTTAGTGGTTGGAACGATACCGCAGATGATACCAATCGGTTCAGCGATAGTGATGGTCCCAAAAGTATGGTCTTCGGCCAGGACACCACAGGTTTTTTCATCTTTATAAGCGTTATAGATGTATTCAGATGCGAAGTGGTTTTTAATCACTTTATCTTCGACAATACCCATGCCAGATTCGGCAACGGCCATTTTCGCGAGAGGAATTCGAGCGTCTGCGGCAGCCAGAGCGGCGGCACGGAAGATTTTGTCAACCTGTTCTTGAGTGAAACTGGCATATTCACGCTGGGCTTTTTTTACGCGCTCTACAAGTGCGTTAAGTTCAGCGACATTAGTAACAGCCATGATGCTCTCCTGATAATGTTAAACTTTTTTAGTAAATCATCTGCTCGCTACGAGAGTATAGACAGATCGACGAAAATTTGTGTAACGTTTTGAAAATCAAACGGTTAATTAACGCCCGCCTTACATTGATTTACTAAAAGAGCTTATACGCTAGCGTATTCAACTCTAACGCGTTTCCTCCAGGTGGCGTAAGCAAGATTACTCACTTCTGAGTAGTAATTGCGTGATCTGGATCAAATTTACGCGAAGCTGACACCTTTCAGCAGGCTCTTTTAGTGTTTATCGGCAAGTGTTAACGAATTGATGGAGTGAATGAGATTAACATTAGCATATTTCATACATATTAATAACACCGAGTATTGGTAGCACGTTTACAGAGATTAACGCAGATAGAAGGTGAAGAATGCTGCCAAAAAGCGTATCTTCAGCGCGGTTTTTAACATTTTTTATGACTCATTTTATCCGGCTAACGCTTCGGAGCTAACCGTGATCCAAACGCTATTTGATTTTCCTCTTTACTTTAAGTTTTTCATTGGGTTATTTGCGTTGGTCAACCCCGTCGGGATCATCCCGGTCTTTATCAGTATGACCAGCTACCAAACCGCAGCGGCGCGTAACAAAACCAATCTGACGGCAAACCTGTCGGTGGCGATTATTTTGTGGACCTCGTTGTTTCTTGGTGATGCGATCCTGCAACTCTTCGGTATCTCGATTGATTCGTTCAGAATTGCCGGCGGGATTCTGGTGGTAACCATTGCAATGTCGATGATCAGTGGGAAACTCGGGGAAGATAAACAAAACAAACAGGAAAAGTCAGAGACTGCCATACGCGAGAATGTTGGTGTTGTTCCGTTGGCATTGCCGTTGATGGCGGGGCCGGGGGCGATAAGTTCAACCATCGTCTGGGGGACTCGCTATCACAGCGCATTAAACCTGTTCGGGTTCTTTGTGGCGATTGCACTGTTTGCCTTATGCTGTTGGGGACTATTTCGTATGGCTCCTTGGCTGGTACGCCTGTTGGGGCAAACGGGTATTAACGTTATTACCCGTATTATGGGCTTATTGCTCATGGCGTTGGGGATTGAATTCATCGTCACCGGCATCAAATCTATTTTCCCGGGCTTACTGGCCTAACGGGACTGTTTTCAGTAAACGGAGCTGGCCCTCAGCTCCGTTCTTTTCATTATCAGTAAAACGTCTCACTAAAGTTGAAAATTAGCATTGAAATTGTAAAACATGCTGATTGCCAATCCATCCGTTACGTATTGATTTAAAAGATAATAATTTTTATGGCTACGTCCCTGAATAGGGGGCTTACTGTTATTTTTCTAACATTATACTCTGGGGCTTGCTGAAGGATTATCGAAATGTTATTAGTTATTTCAGTGTCTTTTTTAGAGTAATGTGCTAATTAATGACCAATTGTTAATTTTATGTAAATTATATCGGCATATTGATACCGGACAGGGTAATCAACCGCTCAATGGATTTAATTCTTTATCTATCATGATGTTACGATTATGGCCTCTCTTTTTGAGGACCATTGATGTGCGATTTTTTTCGATAAAAGCGAATTGGTTAACAAATATGTAAAATGTATTGGCGGTTAAGAAAGGCATTTGATACTTTCCGACCAGGTATTTTGCAGAAGATTTTACGTTGATGAGAACTGTTTTCAGTTAGTTTCTCTCAATAGAGTAACCGCGTGTTTCCGACAGGGGAGACACGTAGAAAATCGACGCAAGGCGGTCGCTCGAACCGCCAGAATAAATAAAGTCGGTGATAGCAAGCAGTAAAACAATAAATCACCTGACGGCAGAAAATCTCCGGTGCCGTACAGGGATCCGTACAGGATTAACAGTCTGGTTAAAAAACCAGCCATAATAATGAGGGAGTACAAACACAATGACTAACATCACTAAGAAAAGTTTAGTAGCGGCGGGGATTCTATCTGCGCTTATCGCAGGAAATGTTGCCACGGCGGCAGAAGTACCTGCCGGTGTTCAACTTGCTGAGAAGCAAACGCTGGTACGCAATAATGGTTCGGAAGTTCAGTCTCTCGATCCGCACAAGATCGAAGGTGTGCCAGAATCCAACATTAACCGTGACCTGTTTGAAGGTTTATTAATCAGCGACGTTGATGGCAAGCCATCACCGGGCGTGGCGGAAAAATGGGAAAATAAAGATTTTAAAGTCTGGACGTTCCATCTGCGTAAAGACGCGAAATGGTCCGATGGCTCGCCCGTGACCGCGCAAGATTTTGTGTATAGCTGGCAACGTCTGGCGAATCCAAATACCGCTTCACCATACTCCAGCTATTTACAGTATGGGCACATCGTTAATATTGATGACATTATCGCCGGTAAAAAACCGGTCACCGATCTCGGTGTAAAAGCCATTGATGACCATACTTTTGAAGTTACCCTCAGTGAACCTGTTCCGTATTTCTACAAACTGCTTGTTCACTCATCCGTTTCCCCGGTGCCTAAAGCCGTGGTGGAAAAATTTGGTGATAAATGGACCCAGCCCGCGAACATCGTTTCTAACGGCTCCTATAAATTAAAAGATTGGGTCGTCAACGAGCGCATCGTTCTTGAGCGTAATACTAACTACTGGGATAACGCCAAAACGGTGATTAACCAGGTAACTTATCTGCCAATTTCTTCTGAAGTGACTGATGTTAACCGCTACCGCAGTGGTGAAATCGACATGACCTACAACAACATGCCGATTGAGTTATTCCAGAAACTGAAAAAAGAGATCCCGAACGAAGTTCACGTTGACCCGTATTTGTGTACCTACTATTACGAAATTAATAACCAGAAGCCACCGTTCAACGATGTGCGTGTACGTACCGCCCTGAAGATGGCACTGGATCGTGACATTATCGTCAACAAAGTGAAGAACCAGGGCGACCTGCCAGCGTACAGCTTCACGCCGCCGTATACCGATGGCGCAAAACTGGTTGAGCCAGAGTGGTTCAAGTGGTCACAGGAAAAACGTAACGAAGAAGCGAAAAAACTGTTGGCTGAAGCTGGCTTTACCGCAGAAAAACCGCTGACGTTCGACCTGTTGTATAACACCTCCGATCTGCACAAGAAGCTGGCTATTGCAGCCGCCTCTATCTGGAAGAAAAATCTGGGTGCCAACGTTAAGCTGGAAAACCAGGAGTGGAAGACCTTCCTCGATACCCGTCATCAGGGTAACTATGATGTTTCTCGTGCGGGCTGGTGTGCGGATTACAACGAACCGACCTCTTTCCTTAACATGGTGCTGTCAGACAGCTCCAACAACACTGTTCACTATAAGAGCGCGGCATTTGATAAGTTGATTGCCGATACGCTGAAAGTGACTGACGAAGCGCAGCGCAGCGAGCTGTATTCGAAAGCTGAGCAGCAGTTGGATAAAGACTCTGCGATTGTACCGGTGTATTACTACGTCAATGCGCGTTTGGTGAAACCATGGGTAGGCGGATACTCCGGTAAAGACCCGATGGATAATATCCACGTTAAAGACTTGTATATTATCAAGCATTAATGGCAAGACGTGGGGCGACCATCGTTGCCCCACAGTGTCTTTTTCTTCGAACTATAAATACCTCTCTGGCCCCATAACTGGCTTAAAGAGGTATAAAGGCACACGCCAGAAGGTACGGGCAATGTTAAAATTCATATTACGTCGCTGTCTGGAAGCGATTCCGACGCTATTTATTCTTATTACGATCTCATTCTTTATGATGCGCCTTGCGCCGGGAAGTCCTTTCACCGGTGAACGTGCGTTACCGCCAGAAGTACTGGCGAATATTGAAGCGAAATATCATCTTAATGACCCTATCACCACGCAGTACTTCAGCTACCTGAAGCAACTGGCGCATGGCGATTTTGGACCTTCCTTTAAATATAAAGACTATACAGTTAACGATCTGGTTGCCTCGAGCTTCCCGGTTTCGGCGAAGCTGGGTGCAGCTGCCTTTATCCTGGCGGTACTCGTTGGCGTCAGTGCTGGCGTCATTGCTGCGTTGAAGCAAAATACGCGCTGGGATTATACGGTGATGGGGGTGGCGATGACCGGGGTGGTTATCCCAAGCTTTGTGGTGGCCCCCTTGTTAGTGATGATATTTGCAATAACGCTGAAATGGTTGCCCGGTGGTGGCTGGAACGGCGGGGCGCTGAAATTTATGATCTTGCCGATGGTGGCGTTGTCGCTGGCTTATATCGCCAGTATCGCCCGTATCACCCGTGGGTCGATGATTGAAGTGCTGCACTCCAACTTTATTCGTACCGCACGGGCGAAAGGTCTGCCAATGCGGCGGATTATTTTCCGTCACGCGTTAAAGCCCGCTTTGCTGCCGGTGTTGTCTTATATGGGCCCGGCGTTCGTCGGCATTATTACCGGTTCGATGGTGATTGAAACTATCTACGGCTTGCCGGGTATTGGTCAACTGTTCGTTAACGGCGCGCTGAACCGCGACTACTCGCTGGTATTGAGCCTGACCATTCTGGTCGGTGCACTGACAATTGTATTTAATGCGATTGTTGATGTGCTGTATGCCGTTATCGATCCGAAAATCCGTTACTGATACTGGAGCTCGCTATCTATGATGTTAAGTAAGAAAAACAGCGAGACGCTGGATAATTTCAGTGAAAAGCTGGAAGTCGAAGGCCGCAGTTTGTGGCAGGATGCGCGTCGACGCTTTATGCATAACCGCGCGGCGGTAGCCAGTCTGGTTGTGCTGGTGATTATCGCGCTGTTTGTGACCCTTGCGCCGATGCTATCGCAATTTACCTACTTCGACACCGACTGGGGAATGATGTCCAGCGCGCCGGACAGTGAGTCCGGCCACTACTTCGGTACTGATTCTTCGGGGCGTGACCTCCTGGTACGCGTGGCGATTGGTGGACGTATTTCGCTGATGGTCGGGATTGCCGCGGCGCTGGTGGCGGTGATTGTCGGCACGTTGTACGGATCGTTGTCAGGATATCTGGGCGGCAAAATTGACTCCGTGATGATGCGCCTGCTGGAAATCCTCAACTCCTTCCCGTTCATGTTCTTCGTCATTCTGCTGGTGACCTTTTTTGGGCAAAACATCCTGCTTATCTTTGTGGCGATCGGTATGGTCTCCTGGCTGGATATGGCACGTATCGTGCGTGGCCAGACGCTGAGCCTGAAGCGCAAAGAGTTTATTGAGGCTGCGCAGGTGGGTGGGGTTTCGACCGTGCGCATTGTTATCCGCCATATTGTCCCGAACGTTCTGGGCGTGGTAGTTGTGTACGCATCGCTACTGGTACCGAGCATGATTCTGTTCGAATCCTTCCTGAGCTTCCTTGGCTTAGGGACCCAGGAGCCGTTAAGCAGTTGGGGAGCGTTGTTAAGTGATGGTGCTAACTCAATGGAAGTCTCACCGTGGCTGCTGCTGTTTCCGGCTGGTTTCCTGGTGGTGACGTTGTTCTGTTTCAACTTTATTGGCGATGGCCTGCGTGATGCCCTCGACCCGAAAGACCGTTAAGGAGTGCAGCCATGAGCGTAATTGAAACCTCAACCGCGCCGCTCGCGCAACAACAGGCTAACGCACTGCTGGACGTGAAAGATCTGCGCGTGACGTTTGCCACCCCTGATGGGGATGTAACCGCGGTAAACGATCTGAACTTTTCGCTGCGTGCCGGTGAAACGCTGGGTATTGTCGGTGAATCTGGATCGGGGAAATCGCAAACGGCGTTTGCCCTGATGGGACTGCTGGCGGCCAATGGTCGCATCGGCGGTTCTGCGACGTTTAACGGACGTGAAATTCTTAATTTACCGGAACGCGAGCTGAACAAACTGCGCGCCGAACAAATTTCAATGATCTTTCAGGACCCCATGACCTCTCTGAACCCGTATATGCGGGTCGGAGAGCAGTTAATGGAGGTGCTGATGCTGCATAAAGGCATGAGTAAAGCCGAAGCGTTTGAAGAATCCGTCAGAATGCTGGATGCGGTCAAAATGCCGGAAGCGCGCAAGCGTATGAAGATGTATCCACATGAATTTTCAGGCGGGATGCGCCAGCGTGTGATGATCGCCATGGCGTTACAATGTCGGCCAAAGTTACTGATCGCCGATGAGCCGACAACCGCGCTCGATGTCACGGTTCAGGCGCAAATTATGACGCTACTGAATGAACTTAAGAGCGAATTCAATACCGCGATTATTATGATCACCCACGACCTCGGTGTGGTTGCCGGGATATGCGACAAGGTTCTGGTGATGTATGCCGGGCGCACCATGGAATATGGCAGCGCGCGCGATGTCTTTTATAAACCCGTTCATCCGTATTCTATTGGTTTGCTTAACGCGGTACCGCGTCTGGATGCTGAAGGGGAAGAGATGCTGACCATCCCGGGTAACCCGCCAAACCTGCTGCGTTTGCCAAAAGGATGCCCGTTCCAGCCTCGTTGTCCGCATGCGATGGAAATTTGTAGCAGTGCACCGCCGCTGGAAGAGTTTAGCCCAGGCCGCCTGCGCGCCTGCTTTAAACCGGTGGAGGAACTGGTATGACAACGGCAACTGAACAACGAAAAGTCTTGCTTGAGATAGCCGATCTTAAAGTCCATTTCGATATCAAAGACGGCAAGCAGTGGTTCTGGCAACCCTCACAAACACTGAAAGCCGTTGATGGCGTGACCCTGCGACTGTACGAAGGTGAAACGTTAGGGGTGGTGGGCGAGTCAGGCTGCGGTAAGTCTACCTTTGCCCGCGCCATTATTGGTCTGGTGAAAGCCACCGACGGCAAAGTGGCCTGGCTGGGTAAAGATTTGCTGGGTATGAAACCCGATGAGTGGCGCGCGGTGCGCAGCGATATTCAGATGATTTTCCAGGATCCGCTGGCTTCATTAAACCCGCGTATGACCATCGGTGAAATTATCGCAGAACCGCTGCGCACTTATCATCCCAGCCTGCCAGGGCAGGAAGTGCGCGATCGCGTGAAGGCAATGATGATGAAAGTCGGGCTGTTGCCAAATTTGATCAACCGCTATCCGCACGAATTTTCAGGCGGGCAGTGTCAGCGTATCGGGATTGCTCGCGCGCTGATCCTCGAGCCGAAGTTGATTATTTGCGATGAGCCGGTTTCGGCGCTGGACGTGTCGATTCAGGCGCAGGTAGTGAACCTGTTGCAACAACTGCAGCGTGAAATGGGATTATCGTTAATCTTTATTGCCCATGACCTGGCGGTGGTTAAACATATTTCCGATCGCGTGCTGGTAATGTACCTGGGGCATGCGGTAGAACTGGGCACTTACGACGAGGTGTACCATAACCCGCTGCATCCTTATACTAAAGCGCTGATGTCGGCGGTGCCGATCCCCGATCCCGATCAGGAGAGGAACAAAACCATCCAACTGTTGGAAGGCGAATTACCGTCACCGATCAATCCGCCGTCTGGTTGTGTGTTCCGTACCCGTTGTCCGATTGCCGGACCGGAATGTGCAAAAACGCGACCGGTTCTGGAAGGAAGTTTCCGCCACGCTGTTTCCTGCCTGAAAGTAGACCCGCTATAATCGTGAGGGCTGACAAAGGTCAGCCCTTCTTATAGATGAGGTGAATGTGTCTGGCTTTGTGTCCTCTGTCCGCCGCGCTGTCTATCGTAAATTATTCGATTTAAACACGCGCTCAGGTCGTCGTTTTGAAGGTCTGTGCGCGCTGTTTGCGTTGCTTAGCGTCATTGTCATCTTCGTCGAGTCGGGCGTCGGGACGCAATATCATTTAACGTATGATGAATGGCGTTCTTTTGTCTGGCTGGAGATCTTTATTACTCTGGTCTTCACCGCCGAATACTTGCTGCGATTATGCTGTTGGGCCAATCCGGCAAAATATGTGTTTAGTTTTTGGGGTATTATCGATTTGGCCACCATTTTGCCGCTGTATGTGATGTGGTTATGGCCAGAAATGAGTCTGAACTATGTGTTTGCCTGGCGAGCGATGCGGGCGATTCGTGTACTGCGGATCCTCAAGTTGTTGCGCTTTATGCCTTCGTTGATGGTGTTTTGGGGCGCCATAAAAAGTGCACGTCACCAGTTGATTCTGTTCTATTCGTTTATCGCCATTTTAATGATTATTTTCGGCGCGCTGATGTATCTCATTGAAGGGCCGAAGTATGGATTTGATACGCTGAATGCGTCGGTGTACTGGGCCATTGTGACGGTAACGACGGTTGGGTATGGGGATATCGCGCCGCACACGCCGTTAGGGCGTATGGTGGCGTCGGTGCTTATCCTGATCGGTTATTCAGTAATTGCAATACCCACGGGCTTGATTACTACGCACATGAGCAGCGCGTTTCAGCATCGGCAGAATCAGCGTCAATGCCCTCAGTGTCAGCAGCATCAGCACGAGCACAGCGCGCAATTTTGTAACCGCTGTGGAACAAAGCTTCCGAATTAAATAAAAAAAGCTGCCTGGGCAGCTTTTCTTTTGACTCATTCGCGCCAGAGAATATGGCAGAGCTTGTGATTTTTTTCACGGCATAACAAAACGCGTGCGAAAATATCGTTAATCTCGCCATCTTCTGAGTCGGCCAGACCAATCACCACTTCGGCAAAAAAGTCAGGATTCAGGTCAAAATCGACGTGCTCCTGCCAGTCTTCTGCCGGGTCAAATAACTCTGCGCCGCCGCGTTCTTCAAACTGTAAATTGAACAGAAGAACGTCAGCGGGGTCGAGATTGTCTGTCGCCAGTTCGAGAAAAATGTCATAAGCCTGCTCAAGCGTTTCGTCTTCAGTCAGGCGATTGTTCAAATCCATATCCATAATGACTACCTGTTTACCGTCTCTTGGGCACGTTTTACAGCAACGGACTAAAGAAGTAAAACAGTCGCTCGGTGATCCGTTGCCAGAGTGGCCTTTTTAGCCACAAACGCGCATCAAGCAGGCGCGAACGGGAGATGTAATCGTCCTGTACTGCCGCGAGATCGGCACCAAATCCGGCATCGTCAATCACCAGCGTGATCTCAAAATTCAGCCACAAGCTGCGCATATCCAGGTTTACGGTACCCACCAGACTCAGCTCACCATCGACCAGCACGCTCTTGGTGTGCAACAGACCCCCTTCAAACTGGTAAATTTTCACGCCAGCCGCCAGCAGCTCGGTGAAAAAGGCCCGACTTGCCCAGCCAACCAGCATAGAGTCATTTTTGCGGGGAAGAATAATGCTCACATCCACCCCACGCTGCGCCGCCGTACAGATGGCATGCAGCAGATCGTCGCTGGGGACGAAGTAGGGCGTGGTCATGATTAAATATTCACGCGCAGAGTATGCCGCGGTCAGTAAAGCCTGATGGATCAAATCCTCAGGAAAACCCGGGCCGGAGGCTATGGTATGAATGGTGTGCCCACTTGCCTGCTCAAATGGCATGATATTGGCATCCGGTGGCGGCGGTAAAATGCGCTTACCGGTCTCAATCTCCCAGTCACAGGAATAGACAATCCCCATCGCGGTGGCGACCGGACCTTCCATTCTTGCCATCAGATCAACCCATTGCCCGACGCCGGCATCCTGTTTAAAGAAACGCGGGTCAACCATGTTCATACTGCCGGTGTAAGCAATATAATTGTCGATCATTATCATCTTACGGTGTTGGCGCAGGTCCATGCGGCGTAAGAAGACACGCATCAAGTTAACCTTCAGTGCCTCAACGACCTCAATACCTGCATTACGCATCATCGCGGCCCACGGGCTGCGGAAGAACGCCACGCTGCCTGCGGAGTCCAGCATCAAGCGACAGTGAATACCGCGTCGTGCCGCGGCCATTAATGATTCTGCGACCTGATCGGCCATGCCGCCGGGTTGCCAGATATAAAACACCATCTCAATGTTATGCCGCGCCAGTTGAATGTCGCGGATCAACGCCTGCATCACGTCATCGGAACTGGTGAGCAACTGAAGCTGGTTTCCTTTAACGCCGCCGATACCCTGGCGACGTTCGCACAGCTTAAATAAAGACGAGGCGACGCTGCTGTTCTCCTGAGCAAAAATATGGTTACAGGCTTTTAGGTCGTTGAGCCACTTGGCCGTTGAAGGCCACATCGCTCTGGCGCGCTCGGCGCGACGTTTGCCCAAATGAAGTTCACCAAAAGACAGATAAGCAATGATCCCGACCAATGGCAGAATATAGATGATCAAAAGCCAGGCCATTGCAGAGGGCACTGCGCGTCGCTTCATCAGAATGCGTAATGTTACGCCAGCGATGAGTACCCAGTATCCCAGAATGACCAGCCAACTCACCACGGTGTAGAAGGTTGTCATAAATTTAAAAATCCTTTTGAAAGCGTATTGTTAAGAGTTTACGCATCAGGATTCATCTGGCAAATAAAAACACGGGAAAACTGCTGGTCTGCATTCGGTCAGGCGGTATAATGTCCGCTCTGTGACGGTAAGAGTGGTTAACATGAAACGTAGTAGAACGGAAGTGGGGCGCTGGCGGATGCAGCGTCAGGCCAGTCGCCGTAAAGCGCGTTGGCTTGAAGGACAATCGCGCCGCAATATGCGCATCCATACCATCAGAAAGTGCATTCTCAACCATCAACGTAACTCGTTGTTGTTTGCAATCCACAGCGTCTGATCAAAAAAGGGCATCGCTGGCGGTGCCCAATGACCACAGCACAACCCGCCATCTTTTATCCTCCCGGTTAATATTCTGCGTTATTCAATCAGCCCCCTTATTTATTGATTGCTCGTGTCGGATATGTTTGTAACAATGCGCCGGCAATAACTAATTATATAAATTTCACCAATATTTTTGTACGGTAATTGAAAAGCGGAGTTTAGATGAAGTATTTAATGGCGCTCATGCTGAGTGTGACGTTGTCTGGTTGCACGGCAAGCGACTGGATTGATGCTGCCGGTGGCATCATGCAGGCAACAGATAAAAATCAAAAAGACGCCAGGACTAAGCGAATCAATGCGGCTAATAAAGCTGCTGGATATTAAAGACCCAGTGAGTTAATGCCACTTCTGATGGCGTAATGCAGAAGTGGCATCGGGTGCCTCAGATGGATGCGGTGATATATCTTGTTGTTTTAAAAGTGATAAATTAGTGAGTTGAAATTTTATTGAGCTTGATGTATCTCTTTTCAGAAGTGAAACACATAATAAATTGACTATAATAAATAGTAATTTAATAGGAAGTCGACAGCATTCCCCTACCTTATTCTACGTCTATCGAAAAGACCGTCATTATTCATGAAACGATTCGCCGCATAACATTTTGCCAAATGCTTTAGCTTCTAACCACTAAGTGTTATATGCCATGATGAGTATTGAAATAGCAATAATACAGGTGCATTGAATATTATCTATTCAGATGCACCCTTGTGAATATTATAAGCGGGTAGATAATCACTCTACTTATTAATGTTAGTCTGACGTTGTTGCTTAAAATACTTTCTTATACGGTTTTACTGAAACTTGCGCATAAACGCCTGCCGCTACATACGGGTCAGCTTCAGCCCATGCTTGTGCAGCTTCGAGTGATTCAAATTCGGCAATGACGGTTGATCCGGTAAATCCGGCCGCACCCGGGTCGTTGCTATCCACGGCGGGCATAGGACCTGCGGTCAACAGGCGACCTTCGTCATGGAGAAGTTGCAGACGTGCCAGATGTGCCGGGCGCACGGAAAGGCGTTTTTCGAGAGAATCAGCGATATCTTGAGCATAAATAACGTACAGCACGGGAAGAGCTCCTTGAGCGGTAAAAGTCGTTAATTACGTTATTGGAAAGGCCTAACAACTGCAACGGAAAGATAACGGATTTGTTAAGCCCCTACTTTAGAAGTGGGTTATTATCATAAAATCGCGTTTTAAATGCCGCTTACCGCCATGGGCTTATTGAATATGATTGCTATTTGCATTTAAAATCAGGGCCTGGTTTTTTAACTGAAACGATTATGACTTCAATGACCCTTGATTTACCTCGTCGCTTTCCCTGGCCGACGTTACTTTCTGTCAGCGTTCATGGTGCTGTAGTGGCAGGACTGCTGTATACCTCGGTACATCAGGTTATTGAACTGCCTGCGCCCGCGCAGCCGATTTCTATCACGATGGTCGCGCCAGCTGACCTCGAACCGCCGCAGGTTGTTCAGCCGCCTCCGGAGCCCGTCGTCGAGCCAGAACCGGAACCCGAACCGATTCCTGAGCCGCCAAAGGAGGCACCGGTCGTTATTGAGAAACCGAAGCCAAAGCCAAAACCGAAGCCAAAACCGGTGAAAAAGGTGCAAGAACAGCCGAAACGTGACGTTAAACCGGTTGAATCACGCCCGGCTGCGCCAGTTGAAAACACCGCGCCTGCGCGCCCGACCACCAGTACCGCCCCGGCCACCAGCAAGCCGACCGTCAGTGCGCCTGCTGGCCCGCGTGCGCTGAGTCGTAATCAGCCACAGTATCCGGCACGTGCGCAGGCGCTGCGTATTGAAGGTCGTGTAAAAGTGAAATTTGACGTGACGGCAGATGGCCGGGTTGAGAACGTGGAGGTGCTTTCCGCGCAGCCCGCCAATATGTTTGAGCGTGAAGTGAAGAATGCCATGCGCAAATGGCGCTACGAGGCGGGCAAACCCGGCTCCGGACTGGTGGTGAATATTGTTTTCCGTCTGAACGGTACTGCGCAGATCGAGTAAGAAGTTGGCCGGATGAGGCGCTACGCCATCATCCGGCAATTAGCATAATGCTTGTCTGATTTCGACGTTAACGTGTCGTATCAGGCAGAGGCGGGGATCGGACGGGGTTTCCCATCTTTATCCACGGCCACGTAGATAAACAACGCTTCGGTGGCTTTGTAGCGTTGCCCAATTGGCTCAGATGCCACTTTCTTAACCCAGACTTCAATATTAATGCTGATGGATGTGTTACCGCGCTTCACACAGCGCGCATAGCAACAGACCACATCACCGACGGCAACCGGGCGTAAAAAACTCATTCCTTCCACTCGCACCGTGACCACACGACCGTGCGCGATTTCCTTGGCCTGAATAGCGCCACCGATATCCATTTGCGACATCAGCCAACCGCCAAAAATATCGCCGTTAGCATTGGTATCGGCTGGCATGGCCAGAGTACGTAAAACCAGCTCACCTTGAGGGGTGTTATTCGTTGTTGTCATTGTAGAACCGACTGTAGAGAAAGATTACAGGCGCGATGCTACTAGAATTTGTGGGCTGAGAACAGAGGGGATGCGGTGTACAACGCGGTGTTAAAGTGAGAGAAAGGTATGGTGGGTTAAAAATTCGCCAGATCCGCAGATCTGGCGAATGCACATTATGACTTATCTTCCTGCGGCAGATGACGGTAAATATATACCCCGCTCAGCAGCGTGAAGACCAACGTCAGGGCGGTTAAGCCAAACACTTTGAAGTTAACCCAGATATTTTGCGGCAGCCAAAACGCGATGTAGATATTCGCCAGACCGCACAGGATGAAAAAGACGGCCCAGGCCAGGTTCAGTTTCGACCATACCGGCTGCGGCAGCGTCAGTTCTTTACCTAACATGCGCTGAATCAGCGGTTTTTTCATCACCCACTGGCTGACCAGTAAGGCACCCGCAAACAGCCCATATATCACCGTTACCTTCCACTTAATGAATTCATCGTTGTGGAAGAAAACGGTCAGGCCGCCAAAAACAGCCACCAGAATAAAGGTGATCAACGCCATCTTCTCGACCTTGCGATAGCGAACCCAGCTGTAAATCAACACAATGGCCGTCGCGACAATCAGTGCCGAGGTCGCCGCATAGATGTCATAAAGCTTATAAAAAGCGAAAAAGACCACCAGCGGTAAAAAATCAAGAAACTGCTTCATTCTTCGATTCCGTAATCAAAAAGCATCGACCAAGAGGCCGGGATGCGTTCAGGGTTTATTGGCGAATCAGCATATACAGGCGGAACAAATAGATCAGCAAAACGGCAGAAATCATATTGCTCAGCGTATTCGCCACTACCGCGCCAACATTCGGCGTTAATACAGCAAAAGTGGGGGCGAGCAGCAACAGTGACGTTTTTGCCAGCAGCCAACCGATCACAGCGGGCGCAACCAGTCGCATGTGAGACCACGCCAAACGCATACTGTTGCGCATGGCTGCAAAGACACCCATCTTATCCTGAACCATCATCACTGGCGCAAGCGACAGCAGAATGGCCAGCACAATACCGGGTACAACGACCAGCATAATCCCGATTTGCACCAGCAGGGTAGTCAGAAAAATCAGAATAAACAGCTTAGGCAATACCGGTGCACTGGCACCAATGGCCCGCAACGCGCTGACTCGATGGCCTGCTGAAATTAACTGGATCATCAGAATAATACCGCCCGCGAGGATGGCATTGCCGATAAGTCCAGAAAATGTCGATGCCGCTGACGCACGTAGCAGGATTTGCTGCTGTTCCGGTGTCATGTTCTGCACCAGGTCGAACAGTCCCACGCTGTTGGTTATCTGATCCCCTTCACTGAGTTGCGCAATCTGCGCGTCGCTGGGGGAAAAAGCATGCCCGAACACCACCGTGATAAACGCGCACAACAGCGATACCAGCAAGATGGTAATGAATTGATTACGGAAAAAGTTTCCCGTGTCACGGTAAACGGACTTCGCCGTGATTGACATGCACTCTCCTTGAGTTTTGCAGGTGTTCATTTGCGGGCAATTGTACCCTGGATAACTCAACAGTGGCAGCATCGCGAGGTGTATGGAAAAGCATATCTTTGTAAAGCGGCGGTAATTTTTGGCTATGACTTCAGCATTATGCAACAACGCTGCTTGTTCTCTGTACACCATGGCTCATTACGTCCGTATACCATTGAAGGGAAATGCTCACAGGGTGGAAATATATCAAAATTGATCTGAATTAAGTTAACCAGGATTTTGAATGCAAGTTCTAACTTAATCTGGATCAATAAATGTTAAATTACAGACGTCAATGTGATCTGTGTTAGATCATTTATTACTCCATTGTAGGTATATTCGTTCCGCTTTTATAACCATAACGATGGAGCGGACATGAAAAAATTAACAGTGGCAGCATTGGCATTAACAACTCTACTTTCCGGGAATGCATTTGCGCATGAAGCGGGAGAGTTCTTTATTCGCGCAGGTTCTGCAACCGTAAGACCGACGGAAGGTGCGGGCGGTACGCTGGGAAGTTTGGGCGGTTTTGACGTCAGCAATAACACGCAACTGGGGCTGACATTCACCTATATGGCGACCGACAATATTGGTGTCGAATTACTGGCCGCAACGCCGTTTCGTCATAAAATCGGCACCTCAACCACCGGGGATATCGCGACCGTTCACCATTTACCGCCAACGCTAATGGCGCAGTGGTACTTTGGCGACTCCAGCAGCAAGTTGCGTCCTTACGTTGGCGTCGGCGTTAACTACACCACGTTCTTCGACGAAGGATTTAACGATAACGGCAAAGAAACCGGATTATCTGACCTGAGCCTGAAAGACTCCTGGGGTGCGGCGGGACAGGTGGGGATGGACTACTTAATCAACCGCGACTGGCTGATTAACATGTCGGTCTGGTACATGGATATCGACACCACCGCGAGCTACAAACTGGCTGGTGCACAGCAGCACGATAACGTACGCCTCGATCCGTGGGTGTTTATGTTCTCTGCGGGTTATCGTTTCTAACGCTGTGATTCAAATGTGAAAAGACGGGGCGAGCGTTGTCCCGTCTTTTGGCTCCTGTTTTTTCCCTCCCGCCTTTTCACCCTTCGATCAAATGCTACTCTTTAAGCAAACCTGCTTTGAGGGCATTGACGATGGAATTGTCCCGCCAACAGCTGCAACAAAAAATTTCACTTCTGGAATCATCACCCAACGATGACATAGCAGAATTCGCCCTGTATGCTGCGCGCGCACTGCTGGGGTATATGACTCGGGTGGAGAGACTTGAACACGCTCTGGCCGTACCGATCAAATTACCTTATTGCAGTGCCAGCCCGGTTTGCGAAATTGAAGCGGGTTATGCCGCCGGCGTCAGCGACTGCCGTGAGGCCATTCGCCGGGCGGGCTATCTGCTCGATGGTGAAGACTAGTTTGCGCATTTGTTAATAAAGATATGCTTTTTATGGGTAAATCTGTAACTTAGCGCTCAAGTAACTGATTTGGCAATGCGGGTAACTATCAGGGTGGACGCGTGAAGATTGTGCAGGATAAGCTCAGAAACAGGCAGGCGTTGCTGGTCTCTGGCCTCATTACACTGATATTTACATCACTGTTCCTGTTCATCATTTACGAGCAGCGTACGGCCACCGCAAGTGAAGGTATCAACCGTCTCCAAACGCGTCTCATGGACATCTTTAACGACAATGAACTGATCGCGGACGCCATCGGTGAGCGTTATCACCACACCATTAATGGTGGACGATGTGGCAGCAAGTCGCGCTTTGTTCCGCGCGAGGAGGGGGAGTGGGGAATCAACGCCGATCGAAAGCGGATACATTCGGCATCTGGAGCCATTATCGCTAAGCAGCCCAGCCAGCAGGCCCTGTGTATGTTTACCGCCGCAGAGTTTATCCGCGGAATGGTGAATGAGCTCAATCCGGGCACTTTCGACGCGCATCGTTATATTATCGCCAAAGACGCAGATTATTTTTACTGGTTTACTCCTGCCGACTCTCACAATTTTTCTTTCGCTGACTCCGAGATGGCGCTCGATATTTCCAATTTTTTCTACCCGCCGGTCGATTTTTATACCCGACTACTGCAAAAAAACGTCAAAAACAAAGCCCTTAGTTCGACCAATTTTTACACCGATAAAATCACCGGTGATAAGGCGTACAGTGTCGTTAGCTATATTTACGATCTGTCAGGCGATGATATCTCCGATCATATCGTGGCGTACCTGGTTTATGACCATTCGAAACCGGAATTGCAAGATGAGTTGGCAAACGCGTTTGAATACCAGCTTCCGCCGGGTCTTAATGTGGCATTGGTTAATTTACTCAACAACGAGAGTCTCTGTTTAGCGGGGAAATGCGCAAACCTGAACAACGCTCATGTCAGGATGTTGTCAGAAAAGTACGCGCTGCACTATTCGATCTCGTTAGGTCGTTTTATGGTACACGATGCGCATGCCGGAATTGTGATTCTTTTGGCGCCGTTCTTCTTTATTATCATTAGCTTTTCGTTGAAATCGTGGCTGAATGAAAGCGATCTAAAGGTGTATATCGATTCGCTGACCGGTTGTTTTAACCGCAGGATCCTCGACATTATTAAACGCCGGGATTTATCCCATTGTTCGGTGGTACTTCTGGACTGTAATAAGTTTAAGGCCGTCAACGACACCTGGGGCCACGCGGCCGGGGATCGCGCACTGCAAACCATTGCCAACAGAATGCTGTCTAATACCCGAACCAGTCACGATCTGGTGATTCGTACCGGCGGGGATGAGTTTATGATCCTGCTGTTTCGCTCTCAGGCGAGTGACGCTATCGCCATCGCTGAGCGTATTAGCGGTCAGGTCAATAATCACGTATTTGTGGTGGAGGGGCACACTGTGCCGCTGTCGGTGTCATGGGGAATTGCGGAAGTGAACGGTGAACTGGATGTGGCTATTCAGAACGCAGATAACGCCATGTACAAAATGAAGCAGGCGAAAGAAGGATAAAACCGCCAGATTTACGCTGGCGGTTGTGGCTTATTACTGATGCGTGGCGGCTTTCATCGCGCTGACAAAAGCCCTTAGCTCTGTCAGCATCTGTTCCGGTGCGGTGACATTTTTCTCGATAATTTTCACAATCGCCGAGCCTGAAATCGCCCCGGCAGCACCTGCTTCAATCGCCCCCGCGACCTGCTCAGGCGCTGAGATACCGAAGCCTTGCAACGACGGCGGTGCATTGTATTGTTTCAGCTTCTCGACCAGATGATGCAGCGGTAGCGCAGCACGCTTTTCGGCGCCAGTCACGCCAGCACGAGACAACAGATAGGTATAACCGCGACCATGGGACGCAATCTGGCGCAGCAGGTCGTCATCAGCGTTCGGCGGGCAGATGAAAATCGGTGCCACGTTGTGGCGCAGTGCCGCTGTCCGGAATGGCGCAGACTCCTCAACCGGCACATCGGCGACTAACACTGAATCCACGCCGACTTTTTCACACTGGGCGTAAAATTCGTCAATGCCTTTACTGAACACCAGATTGGCGTACATCAGCAGGCCAACAGGGATGTTGGGATGTTTTTGACGGATCAGCGCCAGCATTTCGAAGCATTGCGACGGCGTGACGCCTGCGGCAAAAGCACGTAAAGTCGCATCCTGAATGGTCGGGCCGTCAGCCAGCGGGTCGGAGAAGGGGATCCCGAGTTCGAGCGCATCAGCTCCGGCGTCGATCAGCGTATCAATAATCTTCAGCGACTGCTCAACAGAAGGGTCGCCGAGGGTGACGAAGGGGACAAATGCACCTTCTTTTCGGTCCTTCAGCTGTGCAAACAGGTTTTCATAACGTTCCATCAGATTTCCCCTCGTGCTTTCAGAATATCGTGTACGGTGAAGATGTCTTTGTCGCCGCGACCGGAGAGATTTACCACTAGCAGCTGCTCTTTGTCCGGATCCTCACGCATCATTTTCAACGCGTGCGCCAGGGCATGTGATGACTCCAGGGCCGGAATGATCCCTTCATGCAGGCACAGGGTTTTAAAGGCTTCCAGCGCTTCGTCATCGGTAATCGATACGTAATCGGCACGGCCAATACTATTCAGGTAAGCATGCTGTGGCCCGACGGACGGGAAATCCAGACCCGCTGAAATCGAATAGGACTCTTCGATTTGCCCCTCTTCGGTTTGCATCATCGGCGATTTCATGCCGAAGTAAATTCCGACGCGACCATGCTTCAACGGCGCGCCGTGTTCACCGGACTCAATCCCGTGACCGCCCGGCTCAACGCCAATCAACCCGACGCTGGTGTCATTAATAAAATCAGCAAACATACCGATAGCATTCGACCCACCACCCACGCAGGCGATAACGGCATCCGGCAGACGACCTTCTTTTTCGAGGATCTGCGCTTTGGTTTCTTCGCCGATCATGCGCTGGAACTCACGCACAATAGTTGGGAAAGGATGTGGGCCAGCCGCCGTACCAAGCATATAGTGCGCAGTATCGTAGCTGCCAGACCAGTCGCGCAGCGCTTCATTACAGGCATCTTTCAGCGTGGCGGAGCCGCTGTGTACCGGGATCACCTCGGCGCCCATCAGCCGCATACGGAACACGTTGGGAGACTGACGTTCGATGTCTTTCGCACCCATATAGATGCGACACTTCAGGCCAAGCAAGGCACAGGCGAGCGCGGAAGCTACGCCGTGTTGACCGGCACCTGTTTCAGCGATGATCTCGGTTTTACCCATACGTTTTGCCAGCAGCGCCTGACCCAACACCTGGTTAGTCTTGTGCGCACCGCCGTGCAGCAAGTCTTCACGCTTCAGATACAGGGTAGTGCGAGTACCCGCGGTGATGTTCTGGCATTTGGTCAGCGCGGTAGGGCGGCCTGCATAGTTTTTCAGCAGGTCGGTAAACTGCGCCTGAAACTCAGGATCTTTCTGCGCGCTGACGAAGGCTTCTTCCAGCTGGCGCAGGGCAGGCATCAGAATCTGTGGCACATACATGCCGCCAAATTCACCAAAATAGGGGTTGAGTAATGTTGTCATATCCTTTTCCTTAATATGCGCGCAGTGTTTGAAAGACCGAGGCCAGCAGACGCGCATCTTTGATGCCCGGCTGCGACTCTACGCCAGAATTGAAATCGAGACCGGCACAGCCGGTTTTAGCCGCGTCGACGCAGTTATCTGCACCGAGTCCGCCAGCCAGTAAAACGTTATCCAGTGATTGCCCACCCAACAGCGACCAGTCAAAGCGCTGTCCGCTGCCGCCCTGGCCGTTATCGAAAACGTATTTATCAACATGCTGATAGCTGCGGACTGGCAGTGACTCGCCCACGCTCAGCGCCTTCCAGATTTGCACCTGTTGCGGTAATGCCGCACGCAGCGTATCGATATAAGTCTGATCTTCGTTCCCGTGCAGTTGCACGGCTGTCAGTGATAAATGCCCGACGGTGGAGCACACGTCATCAATATTGCTGTCGCGAAACACGCCAACGTACTGTAGCGGCGCACCTGTCATGACCTCACGAGCCTGCTCAATATTGACGGCACGTGGTGAAGAAGGAACAAAAATCAGTCCGCCATAAATTGCGCCGGATTCATACGCCGTATGGGCATCCTGTGCGCGCGTCAGTCCGCAGACTTTATTCTCGCCGAGCAGCACGCGACGTACCGCTGCATGCAGGTCCTGATGCGACATCAGCGCGGAGCCAATCAGAAAACCGTTGGCGAAATGGCTGAGTTCGCGCACCTGGCCGTAGGTATTAATGCCGGACTCGCTGATGACGGTCACGCCGTGGCCCAGTCGCGGTGCCAGTTGGCGGGTGCGATTGAGGTCAATCGACAGATCGCGCAGGTCGCGGTTGTTAATGCCCACGACTTTTGCGCCAAGCGCAATGGCACGCTCCAGCTCTTCTTCGTTGCTGACCTCGGTCAGCACACCCATTTTCAGGCTGTGTGCCACGGCGGCAAGCTGACGATATTGTTCGTCATCCAGCACGGACAGCATCAGTAAACAAGCGTCAGCCTGGTAATGACGGGCCAGGTAAATCTGGTAAGGATCGATAATAAAGTCTTTACACAGAATCGGCTGTGGTGCGATGCGGCTGACGATGGGCAGGAAATCAAAGCTTCCCTGGAAATATTTCTCGTCGGTCAGCACAGAAATCGCCGAGGCATAATGTTTATACACACCCGCAATATGTGCCGGGTCAAAGTCATCACGGATCACGCCTTTTGACGGAGAGGCTTTTTTGCACTCCAGAATAAACGCGGTCCGCGCGCCTTGCAGCGCATCATAAAAATGTCGCGAGCTTGGCTGAACATCATTTTGAAAGCTGGCCAACGGTTGTTGCTGTTTGCGGGCTTCTACCCAAATCGCCTTGTCTGCGACAATTTTCGCTAAAACGGTTTGCATCATTTACCCTCTTGCTGCCAGGGCGGTGACCCGGTCATAGGCCGCACCGCTACGCAGGACATTAATCACGATTTGTGCGTTGGCTTTTAAATCTTCTTCGCCGTGCAGGCGCATTAACATGGCGACATTCGCTGCCACGGCGGCCTCGTGCGCGGCTTCACCTTTACCTTGTAACAAGCGACTGAGAATGTCACGGTTTTCTTCCGGCGTGCCGCCCGCCAGCTGTTCCTGGTGATATGGCGTCAGGCCAAAGTCGTCTGCCGTCAGCTGATAACTCTTGATTTCGCCGTCATGCAATTCGGCCACAATGGTCGGTGCATGCAGCGAAACTTCATCCATTCCGCCGCTGTGCACCACGGCTGCACGCTGATATCCCAGCACGCGCAGGGTTTCGGCAATGGGCAGTACCAGTTCCGGGCTGTAGACGCCGATCAGCGCCAGCGGCGGATGCGCAGGGTTAATCAGCGGCCCGAGCACGTTAAACAGCGTGCGGGTTTTGAGCTGCTGACGAACCGGCATGGCGTGACGAAAACCGGTGTGATATTTCGGTGCAAACAGGAAACATACGCCCAGTTCGTCAAGCGCCAGGCGCGACTTATCGGCATTCATATCCAGGTTGATGCCAAAGGCCGCCAGCAGATCGGATGATCCTGATTTACTGGAGACGCTACGGTTACCGTGCTTCGCTACCTTTAACCCACAGGCTGCGGCGACAAACGCGCTGGCGGTGGAAATATTGATGCTGTTACTGCCGTCACCGCCGGTCCCGACAATGTCGGCAAACAGATAGTCCGGACGTGGGAACGGCGCGGCGTTCTCCAGCAGGGCCGTCGCCGCCCCGGCAATTTCATTCGGATGCTCACCGCGCACTTTCATGCTGACCAGTGCGGCAGCCAGCTGCTCCGGCTTCAATTCACCGCGCACGACTGCAGAGAACAATTGGTGGCTCTCCTGCTGGGACAGCGTCTGGGCCTGATACAGTTTTTCGAGAATAGGCTGCAGCGTGTTGGTTTGTTCAAGCTTCTGCTGTGCCCAGGCCAGCGTTTGCTCCAGCAGACGCGCGCCCTGAGTGGTGAGAATTGATTCCGGATGGAACTGGAATCCGCACACGCGGTCGGTGTCGTGGCGAACCGCCATCACCATGCCGTTGAAGTGGGCGTTAATGGTTAGTCCCGCCGGGACGTTGCTGCCGACCAGTGAATGGTAACGCGCCACAGGCAAGGGATTAGCCAGACCGGCGAACATTTCCTGACCGTCGTGTTCAATACTGGAGGCTTTGCCGTGCAGGATTTCTCCCGCCTGACCTACATATCCGCCGTAAGCTTCGACAATCGCCTGATGCCCAAGGCAAATACCGATAATCGGCAATTTGCCGCGCAGGCGAGTCAACAACTCCGGCATGCAGCCTGCTTCGCTTGGCGCGCCCGGACCTGGCGAAAGCATCAGTACCGGGTTTTTCATGGTCGCTAAGCGGTCAATTAAGGTCTGAGCCGGGATATGGTTGCGATAAATCACCACGTTGTGGCCGTTGGTACGCAGCTGATCTGCCAGGTTATAGGTAAAAGAGTCAATGTTATCGAGCAGCAGAATATCAGCCATTAGAAAATCTCCTGTGCGTGGTGTGCTGTGGCGATAGCACGCAGAACCGCACGCGCTTTATTACGGGTTTCATCGGCTTCAGACTGCGGTACAGAGTCCAGAACAATCCCGGCACCCGCCTGCACGGTGGCGATACCGTCTTCTACCAGGGCAGAACGAATCACAATGCACGTGTCCAGATCACCGTGGGCGGTGAAGTAACCGACCGCGCCGCCATAGCTACCGCGGCGGCGACCTTCAGCCTCGGCGATAAGCTGCATGGCGCGCACTTTCGGCGCACCGCTCAGCGTGCCCATGTTCATACAGGCACGGTATGCATGCAGGACGTCCAGGTCATGACGCAGTTCGCCGACCACGCGGGAAACCAGGTGCATCACGAAGGAATACCGGTCAACTTTGGTCAGGTCGGCCACGTAGCGACTGCCCGGGGTACAGATACGTGCCAGGTCATTACGCGCCAGGTCCACCAGCATCAGGTGCTCGGAAAGTTCTTTATGGTCAGTGCGCATTTCCAGCTCAATACGGCTGTCGAGATCGCGGTCCAGCGAGCCGTCAGCACGACGGCCGCGTGGGCGAGTCCCGGCAATGGGGTAGATCTCAATCTGGCGGCTGGTGGCGTCGTATTTCAGCGAACTTTCCGGCGAGGCGCCGAACAACGTGAAATCGTTATCCTGCATAAAGAACATGTACGGGCTGGGATTGCTCTTTTTCAGAACATAATAGGCAGCAAGTGGTGACGGGCAGGGCAGTGAAAAGCGGCGGGAAGGCACCACCTGGAAAATCTCACCGGCACGAATAGCTTTTTGCAAACCGCGCACGACGGTACCGAACTCTTCATCGCTCTGATTACACTCGCAGCGCATTTCTGGTACTTCAATAACGGGCAGCGGCGGCGCGGGTTCGGTTAACTGCTGGCTCAACTGCGCCAGTCGGTGGGCCAGACGCTGTTTTTCTTCCTCGCAGGGCGTGAACACGCTGGCCTGAATACGGGTGCTTTTTTTCTGGTGGTCAATGACCATCAGGGTTTCGGCCAGGTAGAAGCAGTAATCAGGGCAGCGGTTGCCGGCTTCAAGCTGGGGTAAATCTTCGAATCCAGCGACCAGATCGTAGGAAAACAGACCGCCGAAGAACATGGCTTCACGCTCCTGCTCCGGCACATTCACCAGTTCCTGCATTAAACGGAACGTGTCAAAGACCGACAGGGAACATAAGCGGGCATCTTCATCCAGCAGTGGGCTGACGGCCGGAAAACGCAACTGGCGGGTATTCGGCTGTTGTTGGTTTTCAACACCAGTTGGCAAGGCGGCATCCAGCAACGGGAGCAGGGAGGCTCCATTCGCTGACAACGCCTGAATGGTAACGGTGTCACCTAAGGCGGTAATACGCAGCGCGCTGTCGACCAACAGCAGACTCTTCAGGTCGTCCTTGCTGTCGATATCGGCGGATTCCAGTAACAATGTCGCCGGGCGCGCGCCGCAGACCTGATGAAACAGCTCGGTCGGGTTGTTACGGTAGGCGGCGTCACAGGCCAGCAGTTCGAGTGTCGGTTTTTGTGTTTGCATCGTTATTCTCATTAATTTTGTTCAAAAAAAAGCCCGCTTAGTTGGCGGGCCGGGTATCTGGTTGCATATTGCAGACGTAAGACACTGCCCGAAATCAGGAAGTGCGCCACCCACCGTGCAGGACATATGTTGCTTTCATCTCAGATACCTTCTTTCTTCATGTGAACTTGCGTACTAGTTAACTAGTTCAATGGAATAAAGTCAACACCTGATTTCAGTAAATTTGTCTAAAACGCTATGATGAGCGTGATACGACATTTATTGAAACGGGAGCCGCCTTGAGCGACACGAATTACGCAGTGATTTACGACCTGCACAGTCATACAACGGCGTCCGATGGACGATTGACACCTGAAGCATTGGTACACCGTGCGGTAGAGATGCGAGTCGGGACATTGGCGATTACCGATCATGACACCACGGCAGCGATTCCGGCGGCAAGAGAAGAAATTTCACGTTCAGGTTTAGCCTTGAAGTTGATAGCGGGCGTTGAAATTTCCACGGTCTGGGAAAACCACGAGATCCATATCGTCGGCCTGAATATCGATATCGACCACCCCATGATGCGTGCGTTTCTGGCAGAACAAACCGCGCGTCGTCAGCTGCGTGCGCAGCTAATTGCTGAGCGACTGGACAAAGCACATATCCCGGGCGCGTGGGAAGGCGCGTTACGTCTGGCTGACGGCGGGGCCGTCACGAGAGGCCATTTTGCGCGTTTCCTGGTTGAGAGTGGCAAAGCCACGACCATGGCTGACGTGTTTAAAAAATACCTTGCCCGCGGGAAAACCGGTTACGTTCCGCCACAGTGGTGTACAATAGAACAAGCTATTGATGTCATTCATCATTCTGGCGGTAAGGCGGTGCTGGCTCATCCTGGTCGGTACGATCTTAGCGCTAAGTGGCTGAAAAGACTGGTTGCCTGGTTTGCCGAACATCACGGTGACGCGATGGAAGTGGCACAGTGTCAACAGTCTCCCAATGAGCGTACCCATCTGGCGACGCTGGCGCGTCAGCATCAGCTGTGGGCATCACAAGGATCTGATTTTCATCAGCCGTGCCCGTGGATTGAATTGGGTCGTAAGCTCTGGTTGCCCGCAGGCGTTGAAGGCGTCTGGCAGCTTTGGGAACAGCCCGAGACCACTGAGAGGAAAGTATGAGTCAGTTTTTTTATATCCATCCTGATAACCCACAGCAACGCCTGATCAATCAGGCCGTTGAAATTGTGCGTAAAGGTGGGGTAATCGTTTATCCCACTGATTCCGGCTATGCGTTAGGCTGCAAAATCGAAGACAAAGGGGCGATGGAGCGTATTTGCCGTATCCGTCATCTGCCCGATGGACACAACTTCACGTTGATGTGCCGTGACCTGTCCGAACTGTCGACGTATTCATTCGTGGACAACGTTGCTTTTCGTTTAATTAAAAACAATACGCCGGGCAACTACACCTTCATCCTGAAAGGGACGAAAGAAGTGCCGCGCCGATTGCTGCAGGAAAAACGTAAAACCATCGGTCTGCGCGTACCGTCCAATCCGATTGCGCTGGCGTTGCTGGAAGCGTTGGGCGAGCCCATGCTCTCAACATCGCTGATGCTGCCAGGTAGCGAATTTACCGAGTCCGATCCGGAAGAGATTAAAGATCGTCTGGAGAAGCAGGTGGATTTGATTATCCACGGCGGGTATCTCGGTCAGCAGCCCACCACGGTTATCGATTTAACCGATGACTCGCCGGTGGTGTTGCGTGAAGGCGTCGGTGACGTTAAACCTTTCTTATAAGGGCGCAACTCGGTATACTACGCGGCCTTAAAATGGTGCTAACTGGCGCCGTTGATTCTCCTGTTCGACGCCTGTGAAGGCGACACCTAAAGGAAGCTCTATGAGCGAAAAGTTACAAAAAGTGCTGGCGCGCGCTGGCCACGGTTCTCGCCGTGAAATTGAAACCATTATTGCAGCAGGTCGCGTGAGCGTTGACGGCAAAATTGCCACGCTTGGCGATCGCGTTGACGTAACACCGGGTCTGAAAATCCGTATCGACGGTCATCTGATTTCGGTTAAAGAATCTGCGGAACAAATCTGCCGCGTTCTGGCGTATTACAAGCCGGAAGGTGAATTGTGTACCCGTAACGACCCGGAAGGTCGTCCGACCGTCTTTGACCGTCTACCAAAACTGCGCGATGCGCGCTGGATTGCGGTGGGTCGTCTGGACGTGAATACCTGTGGTTTACTGCTGTTCACCACCGATGGTGAACTGGCGAACCGTCTGATGCACCCGAGCCGTGAAGTTGAGCGTGAATACGCGGTGCGTGTGTTTGGCCAGGTGGATGAAACGAAACTGCGTGACCTGAGCCGTGGCGTGCAACTCGAAGATGGTCCGGCCGCATTTAAAACCATCAAGTTCAGCGGTGGTGAAGGGATTAACCAGTGGTATAACGTCACCTTGACCGAAGGGCGCAACCGCGAAGTGCGTCGCCTGTGGGAAGCCGTTGGCGTGCAGGTGAGCCGTTTGATCCGCGTACGTTACGGTGATATTCCGCTGCCGAAAGGTCTGCCGCGTGGTGGCTGGACGGAGCTTGATCTCGCCCAGACAAACTATCTGCGTCAACTGGTGGAACTGCAGCCGGAAACCAGCTCGAAGGTTGCTGTTGAGAAAGACCGTCGTCGCATGAAGGCGAACCAGATCCGCCGTGCAGTTAAACGTCACACCCAGGTCGGCGGTAGCCGTCGTCCGGGCGGTCGTAACAACAACGGTTAATCATGAGTAGGCCTGATAAGCAAAGCGCCATCAGGCGTTAGCGTGGAGCCGGATGCGGCGCAAACGCCTTATCCGGCCTACACTCAATAATCAATCCCTATTTGGGCTTTCACCCCCGCCTCAAAGGCGTGCTTGACCGGGCGCAACTCGCTGACCGTATCAGCTAATTCCAGAATATCGCGATGGCATCCTCGACCAGTGATAATCACCGTCTGGTGAGAAGGGCGCGCGCTTAAGGCGTCGAGCACCTCTTCCAGCGGTAGATAGTCATACGCCACCATGTACGTCAACTCATCCAGCACCACCATATCCAGCTCAGGATCGGCCAGCATCCGTTTACCGTGCTCCCACACGGCCAGACAGGCAGCGGTGTCAGAATCTCGGTTTTGCGTCTCCCAGGTAAATCCTGTCGCCATGACCTGAAACTCCACGCCGTGGGGTTCCAGTAAGTTTCGTTCGCCGTTGGGCCACGTGCCTTTAATGAACTGCACCACGCCGACTTTTTTACCGTGACCGACCGCGCGCGTGGCGGTACCAAATGCGGCGGTGGTTTTCCCTTTACCGTTGCCGGTAAAGACGATGATGATACCGCGCTCGTCCTTTGCGGCGGCAACGCGTGCGTCAACACGGTCTTTTACGCGCTGCTGGCGCTGCTGATAGCGTTCTTCACTCATTGGGCAATTCCTGGTTTACGGCCCGGTTGGGCGTCGAAGGTCATACCGGTTTTACGCCGGCTGTCGTCGCCCATCAGCCACAGGTACAGCGGCATAATGTCGGCGGGTGTTTTTAATTTTTGTGGATCTTCTGTTGGGAATGCGCTGGCACGCATGCCGGTACGCGTGCCGCCAGGATTAATACAGTTTACGCGCAAATGATGGTTTTGATACTCGTCTGCCAGCACCTGCATCATGCCTTCGGTGGCAAACTTCGAGGTTGCATAGGCCCCCCAGTTGGCGCGTCCCTGACGACCAACGCTGGATGAGGTAAAGACCAACGATCCAGAATCAGACTTAAGCAACAAAGGGAGCAGCGCCTGGGTCAGCATAAAGGTGGCATTGACGTTTACCTGCATGACCTCCTGCCAGACCTGCGGAGTTTGTTCGATCATCGGACCGATTTCACCCAGTAACCCGGCATTATGCAACACGCCATCCAGACGCGGGTAATGGGCGTTGATTCGCTGCGCCAGTTCATGACACTCAGCGGAAGTACAGGTCAGCAGATCCAGCGTAAACCACTGCGCGGGCGCGCCGTTTTCTGCGGCAACGGCCTGGGCGACCTGACGAAGTTTTTCTTCATTGCGCCCGAGCAGAATCACGGTTGCACCGTAGCGGGCATAGGTCAGCGCAGCTTCTCGACCGATGCCATCGCTGGCTCCGGTGACCAGAATAATGCGATCCTGTAACAGATCTTGTTTGGGTTGGTAATGCACGGTTACTCCTCGGCGACGCTCTGGCCATCCCGTTTTCTATAACTTGTCGGTTTTATGCCTTAAACCCTGCTATTTTTCAATCAGCCAAAGGTAATAACACCGTAAAATGAACACTTTATCATGCTTTTTACCGATTACCATGCGGATGGATGAAGCAAGACGGGTTAACACACCTGTTGTACACTGAGCGAAAGTTGCGTTGTTTAACCAAGGTGGGATTCGTGGAATTGTTGTCTGAATATGGGCTGTTTTTGGCAAAAATCGTCACAGTGGTAGTGGCGATTGCGGTGATTGTTATGCTGATCGTCAATGCGACACAACGCAAGCGTCAGCGCGGTGAACTCCGGGTCATTAATCTCAGTGAACAATATAAAGAGATGAAAGAAGACCTGGCGATGTCTTTACTGGACAGCCACCAACAAAAGCTCTGGCATAAAGCGCAGAAAAAAAAGCACAAGCTGGAAGCGAAGGCGGCCAAAGCCAAAGCAAAATTGGGAGAGAATACATCATCGGGTAAACCGCGTGTCTGGGTGCTTGATTTTAAAGGCAGTATGGATGCCCATGAAGTCAGCGCGCTGCGTGAAGAGGTGACGGCGGTACTGGCGGTAGTAAAACCACAAGATCAGGTGGTTATTCGCCTGGAAAGCCCCGGTGGTGTGGTGCATGGCTATGGGCTGGCGGCATCACAATTGCAGCGTCTGCGCGATAAGCAGATCCCATTAACGGTGACGGTCGATAAAGTTGCCGCCAGCGGCGGATACATGATGGCCTGCGTGGCAGATAAAATTGTTTCGGCACCGTTTGCTATTGTGGGCTCAATTGGCGTGGTGGCGCAGATCCCTAACTTTAACCGTTTCCTGAAAGGCAAAGACATTGATATTGAGTTGCACACTGCCGGGCAATACAAACGGACGTTGACGCTGCTTGGTGAGAACACGGAAGAGGGTCGTCAGAAATTCCGCGAAGACCTGAACGAAACGCATCACCTGTTTAAAGATTTTGTGCACCGAATGCGTCCGACTCTGGACATTGAACAGGTTGCCACTGGGGAACACTGGTTCGGTCAACAGGCGCTGGAAAATGGGCTGGTGGATGAGATCAATACCAGCGATGAGGTGATCCTGAGTTTGATGGAGGGTCGCGAAGTGCTTAACGTACGCTATCTGCAGCGCAAAAAACTGATGGACCGTTTCACCGGTAGTGCAGCGGAAAGTGCGGATCGCTTGCTGCTGCGCTGGTGGCAGCGTGGTCAAAAACCGTTGATGTAAAATTGTCATTGCCGGATGGCGATGCTAAAGCATCATATCCGGCCTACAGGATCGTCGCATCGTAGGCCGGATAAGGCGGAGCCGCCATCCGGCAAATCATTTCTTGTATTAATCGATCAGGTGATACTTTTCAGAAAGGACATGCGCCAGGTGTTTAAACATATTAAACACTGCGGTGCTTTTTGGCGTAGGAAGCCCTTGTTCATCTAAAAAGTAATCTCCGCTGAAAACCAGCACGCCATTACGCTGTGTGACGCCGGTGGCGACAATCCCCGCCAGCGTGTCCTCATGCTCACGAATGATTTTGTTGGCTTCAATCAGCAGAGTTTCGCGATCGATGGGTTGAGTGTCTTTATGCATTATTTACTCCTTAAACAAGGACATTAGTCTACGCCGAGCCCGCCTTATGGGCAAATATTCCCTGATAAAAGAGCGGGTCTTACGATAGTGTGCCTACTGGCGAGATTTGTTTTTGCATGCTAATAAAGTTGCGTAACGCATTTTATCAGGTACAGTGTGACGCTTTCGTCAATCTGGCAACAGATTTGCTTGACATTCGACCAATATTCCGTCGTGCTTTAGCGAATTCGTGAAAAAAATCCTGTTAACTCAGTTAGATGGGAGTTACATTACGAACCCGCGACCGGTACCAGGGTTGATATCCGCCGACGCAGAGACCATATCGATGTCTCGTCGCCAGTGGAAGGTGAATCAACGCGCGACGCATTCCTGGAAGAATCAAATTAGGTAAAGGTGAATATGGGTAAAGCTCTTGTCATCGTTGAGTCCCCGGCAAAAGCCAAAACGATCAACAAATATCTGGGTAATGACTACGTGGTGAAATCCAGCGTCGGTCATATCCGTGATTTGCCGACCAGTGGCTCAGCAACTAAAAAGAGCGCCGACTCAACCGCCACCAAAACGGCTAAAAAGCCCAAAAAGGATGAACGTGGCGCTCTCGTCAACCGTATGGGGGTTGACCCGTGGCACAACTGGGATGCGCGCTATGAAGTGCTGCCCGGTAAAGAGAAGGTCGTCTCTGAACTGAAACAATTGGCTGAAAAGGCCGACCACATCTATCTCGCAACTGACCTTGACCGCGAAGGGGAAGCCATTGCATGGCACCTGCGGGAAGTGATCGGGGGCGACGACACCCGCTACAGTCGCGTGGTGTTTAATGAAATTACCAAAAATGCCATTCAGCAGGCGTTTGAAAAGCCGGGCGAACTGAACATCGACCGTGTCAATGCGCAACAGGCACGCCGCTTTATGGACCGCGTTGTGGGCTATATGGTGTCGCCGCTGCTGTGGAAAAAGATTGCTCGTGGCCTGTCTGCCGGTCGCGTACAGTCGGTCGCCGTGCGCCTGGTTGTAGAGCGTGAACGTGAGATCAAGGCATTCGTTCCGGAAGAATTCTGGGAAATAGATGCCAGCACCACGACGCCTTCCGGTGACGCGCTGCCACTGGAAGTCACGCACCACAACGAGAAGCCGTTCCGTCCGGTTAACCGCGAACAGACACTTGCTGCGGTAAGCCTGCTGGAAAAAGCACGTTACAGCGTGCTGGAGCGTGAAGATAAGCCGACCAGCAGCAAACCTGGCGCGCCGTTCATCACCTCTACGTTGCAACAGGCTGCCAGCACCCGTTTGGGCTTTGGCGTGAAGAAAACCATGATGATGGCACAACGCTTGTATGAAGCGGGCTACATCACCTATATGCGTACTGACTCAACCAACCTGAGCCAGGATGCGGTTTCTATGGTCCGCGATTACATCGGCGAAAACTTTGGTAAAAAGTATTTGCCGGAGAGCGCAAACCAGTACGCCAGTAAAGAAAACTCGCAGGAAGCGCACGAAGCCATCCGTCCTTCAGACGTCGCCGTACTGGCTGAATCGCTGAAAGATATGGAAGCTGATGCGCAAAAACTGTATCAGCTGATCTGGCGTCAGTTTGTCGCCTGTCAGATGACGCCAGCTAAATATGACTCCACCACGCTGACCGTTGGCGCAGGTGATTACCGCCTGAAGGCGCGCGGTCGTATTCTGCGGTTTGATGGCTGGACTAAGGTCATGCCAGCCCTGCGTAAAGGCGATGAAGATCGTATCTTACCGGCGGTGGATAAAGGCGATGTGCTGACATTGGTTGAACTGACCCCCGCGCAGCACTTTACCAAACCGCCTGCGCGCTTCAGCGAAGCGTCACTGGTTAAAGAGCTTGAAAAGCGCGGTATCGGTCGTCCATCTACCTATGCGTCGATCATCTCTACGATTCAGGATCGCGGCTATGTCCGTGTTGAGAACCGTCGTTTCTACGCAGAAAAAATGGGTGAAATCGTCACCGACCGCCTGGAAGAAAACTTCCGCGAATTGATGAACTACGATTTCACCGCGCAGATGGAAAACAGTCTCGACCAGGTGGCGAAACACGAAGCCGAATGGAAGGGCGTGCTCGACAACTTCTTCAGTGATTTTACTCAGCAACTCGATAAAGCCGAGAAAGACCCTGAAGAGGGCGGTATGCGTCCGAACCAGATGGTTCTGACCAGCATCGACTGTCCAACCTGTAGTCGTCAGATGGGTATCCGTACCGCCAGTACCGGTGTATTCCTCGGTTGTTCCGGTTACGCGCTGCCACCAAAAGAGCGCTGCAAAACCACCATTAACCTGGTGCCGGAAAACGAAGTGCTGAACGTGCTGGAAGGCGATGACGCGGAAACTAACGCGTTACGCGCGAAGCGCCGTTGCCAGAAGTGCGGCACGGCGATGGACAGCTACCTCATCGATCCAAAACGTAAGCTGCATGTGTGTGGTAACAACCCAACTTGCGACGGTTATGAAATCGAAGAAGGCGAGTTCCGCATCAAGGGCTACGACGGTCCGATCGTCGAGTGCGAGAAATGTGGTTCTGAAATGCACCTGAAAATGGGGCGTTTCGGTAAATACATGGCGTGTACTAACGACGAGTGTAAAAACACCCGTAAGATCCTGCGTAATGGCGAAGTTGCGCCACCGAAGGAAGATCCGGTTCCGCTGCCGGAATTGCCGTGTGAAAAATCGGACGCGTATTTCGTGTTACGTGATGGCGCAGCAGGTATTTTCCTGGCGGCGAATACCTTCCCGAAATCGCGTGAGACGCGTGCGCCGTTAGTGGAAGAGCTGTACCGCTTCCGCGATCGTCTGCCGGAAAAACTGCGCTACCTTGCCGATGCGCCGCAGACCGATCCGGATGGCAACAAAGCGATGGTGCGTTTTAGCCGTAAAACCAAGCAGCAGTATGTGTCTGCCGAGAAAGACGGTAAGGCGACCGGCTGGTCTGCATTCTTTGTTGACGGTAAATGGGTAGAAGGCAAGAAGTAACAGCCCGACAGTTTGACATCGCCTTAAAGGGTCGCGTAAGCGGCCCTTTTTTATAGGTGACGGTATCTATACAGCTCTGATTAAAATGATATAGTGGTTATAGTTAACAAACTTTTTATTATTAAATCGTATTAGCAGCGCGATTCAGCCTGCTCATAAACGATGGTCTGATGCCGCTAATCTGGATGGTCTAACATGAAATTACAGCAACTTCGCTATATTGTTGAGGTGGTTAACCACAACCTTAATGTCTCCTCAACGGCCGAAGGGCTCTATACCTCTCAACCGGGTATCAGTAAGCAAGTTCGTATGCTGGAAGACGAACTGGGTATCCAGATTTTTGCCCGTAGCGGTAAACACCTTACGCAGGTTACCCCGGCAGGGCAGGAAGTCATTCGTATTGCGCGCGAAGTTCTGTCTAAGGTAGATGCCATTAAGTCGGTTGCCGGTGAACATACCTGGCCGGACAAAGGCTCGCTGTATATTGCGACCACCCACACCCAGGCGCGCTATGCGCTGCCTAACGTGATTAAAGGCTTTATTGAGCGTTATCCTCGCGTCTCTTTGCATATGCATCAGGGCTCGCCGACCCAAATTGCGGAAGCCGTGTCGAAAGGCAACGCAGATTTTGCCATTGCAACCGAAGCGCTGCACCTGTACGACGATCTGGTGATGCTGCCGTGCTACCACTGGAATCGTTCGATTGTTGTCACGCCGGACCATCCGCTGGCGGGTAAATCCTCCGTGTCGATTGAAGAACTGGCGCAATACCCGCTGGTGACGTACACCTTTGGCTTTACCGGACGTTCAGAACTCGACACCGCGTTTAACCGCGCGGGTCTGGAGCCGCGTATTGTCTTTACCGCGACCGACGCGGATGTTATTAAAACCTATGTGCGACTCGGACTGGGCGTGGGCGTGATTGCAAGCATGGCGGTCGATCCGATTTCCGATCCGGATTTGGTACGGGTTGATGCGCATGATGTCTTTAGCCATAGCACCACCAAAATCGGTTTTCGTCGTAGTACGTTCCTGCGCAGTTACATGTATGATTTTATTCAGCGTTTTGCGCCGCATCTGACGCGCGATGTAGTGGATACGGCGGTCGCGTTACGTTCTAACGATGACATTGAAGCAATGTTTAAAGATATTAAATTGCCGGAAAAATAATAACGGGCCAGCGCTCGTCGGTATCTCAGTATGAAAAACGCTACCGACGGGCAAGTCTGAATTAGTTATATTAACCGCATATTATTTAAGGGGAATGTTCGCCAAAGTAGTTTTAAATTAGAAAATCTGCTCAAAACCCTGTCAAATATTTAAATCGGATCAAACAATTGATTTATTCACGGCTCAGGATTCGAAAATTAACTGGCTTTTTCACGCCTTTTTCTTTAGGATTTCTCTTATCTGATGATTAATTGTACCAATCGTTTGGTGCCAATATGATAAGTGATTTCGATAGTATGAGGTTAGCGATGCCTTCTGGAAACCAGCCAGCACGCCGGGATCCCGCGCTGAAACGTAAAGCATGGTTCACGGTCTTTCTCGGTTCAGTCCTGTTCTGGATTGTTGTTGCGCTCGTGGTTTGGAATGTGTGGAGTTAGTCATGTCCGTGCAACAGCAGCAACCCACGTCTACACCTTCTCAGCAAGACAATGAGCCAGCGCAGGAGGCGACTACTGAATGTAGAAAGAATATTCCTGACGCGTGGCAACTTTCCCCAGCACAGCAGGCTTTTATTGATCTATTTGATGAAGACGAAGAACAGAAACAATAATTAACCCGCGTTTTATAGCCGTCATACTTAAAGCAGCATGTGCGTTATTTCCGTTCGTTCACCCCAGTCACATAGTTATCTATGCTCCTGGCGATTCACTCACTTGCCGCCTTCATGCCGCTCTAATTATTTTGGCTATATCTTCATTAGAATTAGTTCACCGTATTGAAGAGTGAATGACGTAATTCCACCTTCACGCCGTAATCCCCTTGTATCGCCATTTATGCTTCTCCGCTTTTATCAATTTGAGTTGTTATCAAAGCGTTACATTTTGTTTGTGTTATCTTTAATACTAACCCTGAGAAAAGTCAGGGGATGCCACCCTGTCATTTAAGGAGGAGCTATGTCGTCGACCCTACGCGAAACCAGTAAGGACACATTGCAGGTTAAAGATAAAACCTACCGCTACTACAGTTTGCCGCTGGCTGCCAAATCATTGGGTGATATCACCCGTCTACCCAAATCGCTAAAAGTCTTGCTGGAAAACCTGCTGCGCTGGCAGGACAGTGATTCAGTTACTGAAGAAGATATTCATTCTCTGGCTCGATGGCTGGACAATGCCCATGCCGATCGCGAGATTGCCTATCGACCCGCCCGTGTACTGATGCAGGATTTTACCGGCGTTCCGGCGGTGGTCGATCTGGCGGCCATGCGCGAAGCGGTTAAACGCCTCGGCGGTGATACGGCTAAAGTGAACCCGCTTTCACCTGTTGATCTGGTGATTGACCACTCGGTGACGGTAGACCACTTCGGTGATGATGATGCGTTCGAAGAGAACGTTCGCCTGGAAATGGAGCGTAACCACGAGCGCTATGTGTTTCTGAAATGGGGGCAGCAGGCATTCAGCCGCTTCAGCGTTGTACCGCCGGGGACGGGGATCTGCCACCAGGTTAACCTCGAATACCTGGGAAAAGCGGTGTGGAGTGAATTGCAGGATGGCGAGTGGGTGGCTTACCCGGACACGCTGGTTGGTACCGACTCCCACACTACGATGATTAACGGCCTTGGTGTACTTGGGTGGGGCGTGGGCGGAATTGAAGCAGAAGCCGCGATGCTGGGGCAACCGGTCTCGATGCTGATCCCGGATGTCGTTGGCTTCAAGCTGGATGGAAAACTACGTGAGGGGATCACCGCCACCGATCTGGTCCTGACCGTGACCCAGATGCTGCGTAAGCACGGAGTGGTCGGTAAATTTGTTGAATTCTATGGTGATGGCCTCGACACGCTGCCGCTGGCAGACCGTGCCACCATTGCCAATATGGCACCGGAGTATGGTGCGACCTGCGGTTTCTTCCCCATTGATGGCGTCACGCTCGAATACATGCGCCTGAGCGGTCGCAGCGAAGAGCAAGTTGAGCTGGTTGAGTCCTACGCCAAAGCGCAGGGAATGTGGCGTAATACGGGCGATGCGCCGATCTTTACCAGTTCACTGGAACTGGACATGGCCGATGTGGAAGCCAGCCTGGCCGGACCGAAGCGTCCGCAGGATCGCGTCGCGCTGGGGGATGTCCCGAAAGCATTTGCGGCAAGCAATGAGCTTGAGCTGAACAGTTCGCACAAAGACAGTCAGCCGGTCGACTATGTTCTGAACGGTCATCAATACCAGCTGCCAGACGGTGCGGTGGTGATTGCGGCTATTACCTCCTGTACCAACACCTCAAACCCGAGCGTGCTGATGGCGGCGGGCTTACTGGCGAAAAAAGCGGTCACTCTTGGTCTGAAACGTCAACCATGGGTCAAAGCCTCGCTAGCACCGGGATCAAAAGTGGTGTCTGACTATCTGGCGCAGGCCCGGCTGACCCCGTACCTTGATGAACTGGGGTTCAATCTGGTTGGCTATGGTTGTACCACCTGTATTGGTAACTCTGGGCCGTTACCCGATCCTATTGAAACGGCGATTAAAAAAGGTGACCTGACGGTGGGGGCGGTACTTTCCGGTAACCGTAACTTTGAAGGACGCATTCATCCGTTAGTGAAAACGAACTGGCTGGCCTCTCCGCCACTGGTGGTCGCTTACGCGCTGGCGGGCAATATGAACATTAACCTGACCAAAGATCCGCTCGGGCACGATAAAAAAGGTGACCCCGTATATCTGAAAGATATCTGGCCTTCTGCACGGGAAATTGCCCGCGCCGTCGAGCAGGTATCCACGGAGATGTTCCACAAAGAGTATGCGGAAGTGTTTGAAGGCACGCCGGAATGGAAATCGATCAATGTTGATCGTGTCGACACCTACGGCTGGCAGTCTGACTCGACCTATATTCGCCTGTCACCGTTCTTCGAGGGCATGCAGGCTACGCCGGCTCCGGTAAACGATATTCATGGGGCGCGTATATTGGCGATGCTGGGTGACTCGGTGACCACAGATCATATTTCCCCCGCTGGCAGCATTAAGGCGGACAGCCCGGCAGGACGCTATTTGCAGAGCCACGGCGTTGAGCGCCGGGATTTTAACTCCTATGGTTCACGACGTGGAAATCATGAAGTGATGATGCGAGGTACTTTTGCCAACATTCGTATCCGCAATGAAATGGTGCCGGGAATTGAAGGCGGGATGACTCGCCATTTACCGGGGACGGAAGTGGTAGCCATTTACGATGCGGCCATGCGTTATCAGCAGGAGAGCGTGCCGCTGGCGGTGATTGCCGGTAAGGAATACGGATCAGGCTCCAGTCGCGACTGGGCAGCGAAAGGTCCACGTTTACTGGGTATTCGCGTGGTCATCGCAGAATCGTTTGAGCGAATTCACCGTTCCAACCTGATTGGTATGGGGATCCTGCCGCTGGAGTTCCCGCAAGGGGTGACGCGTAAAACGTTGGGACTCACCGGTGAGGAAGTGATTGATATTACGGAGTTACAAACAATTCAACCGGGCGCCACAATTGCGGTGAATATGATGCGCGCAGATGGCAGCAAAGAGGTGATTATGTGCCGCTGTCGTATCGATACTGCGACGGAGTTAACCTACTACCAGAACGACGGTATTTTGCACTATGTGATTCGTAATATGCTGAAGTAAAAAGTGAAAAAGCCTGCGTAAGCAGGCTTTTCATGGGGCAGGTGCATGTGCAATTACCGGGCGATTATTCGCTCAATAAATGGCCCATTTTGGCGGCTTTGGTATCCAGATAATGCGCATTTTTCGGGTTCCGGCCCACGATCAGCGGCACGCGTTCGACAATATTGATCCCAGCTTCGGTCAGAATCTCAACTTTCTTCGGATTATTGGTCAGCAGTCGTACTGCATCTACGCCCAGCAGCTTAAACATATCTGCGCACAGGGTGAAGTCGCGCTCATCGGCAGCAAAACCTAACTGGTGGTTGGCTTCAACGGTATCGTAGCCTTGATCTTGCAACGCATAGGCGCGGATCTTATTCAGCAGGCCGATGTTGCGACCTTCCTGACGATGGTAAAGCAGGATACCGCGTCCCTCTTCAGCAATGTGCGTGAGCGCGGCTTCCAGTTGGAAACCGCAATCGCAACGCAGGCTGAAAAGCGCATCGCCAGTCAGACATTCGGAATGGACGCGTGCCAGGACCGGTGTTTGACCCGAAATATCGCCAAATACCAGCGCGACATGATCGTGCCCGGTTGCCAGTTCTTCAAATCCCACCATCAGGAAATCACCCCAGGGGGTTGGCAGTTTGGCTTCTGCCACACGTTTAAGCTGCATGTATTTCTCCAGATTACGCTGGCACTCGCCGTGCCGTCGCCTATTGGCTTCTGTATGGCACTATTTTGCCATAAGGCGACGGCGTTCGCCTAATGGCGACAGCGCATTCGTATTTGCAATGGCACAAAATTGTCAATTTTCCCGGCGCGCAATTTTTTCAGTTATGATTGTGAGACTTATCGACGAAAGGAGATGCAATGCTTTCTATCGCAAAGCGAACCGCCGTAGGTGCTGTTCTGTTGTTGATTATGCCAGTGTCCATGTGGGTGTCTGGCTGGAGTTGGCAGCCAGGGAACAATGTCTGGTGGTTAAAATCCTTATACTGGATAACGGAAACGGTGACGCAACCCTGGGGAATCATTACTCATGTGTCCCTGTGTGTGTGGTTTTTGTGGTGTCTGAGATTTCGTCTGAAAGCCGCGATGATGCTGTTCGCCATCCTTGCCGCGGCAATTTTGATCGGCCAGGGGGGCAAGTCATGGGTAAAAGAAAGGGTGCAGGAGCCACGACCTTTTGTGGTTTGGCTGGAAAAAACGCACCATGTCCCTGTTGATGAGTTCTACACTTTAAAGCGTAAAGAGCGCGGACACTTAGTCAAAGAGCAATTATCAGGACAGCAGGATATCCCGACCTTTTTACGTAAACACTGGCAAAAAGAGACGGGTTTCGCATTTCCCTCTGGTCATACGATGTTTGCCGCCAGTTGGGCGTTACTGGCCGTGGGGCTATTATGGCCGCGTAGACGTACGCTAACGATTGTTTTCTTGCTGGTCTGGGCGACGGGTGTAATGGGCAGTCGTTTGTTACTGGGCATGCACTGGCCGCGAGATTTAGTCGTGGCGACGTTGATATCATGGCTGCTGGTTACGTTGGCGACATGGCTTGCACAACGGGTCTGTGGGCCATTAACACCGCCGGTTCAGGAGCAACAAGAAATCGCGCAGCGTGAACAAGAAAGCTGACCGTGATTGATTTTTCGCGTTTTGCCCTTAAATCATAAAGACTAAAGCGCTTTTCCATTTCGCACTCGTCGTGAAAATGGTAATTTAAAGGGCTCAACGCGGTAAGTTGTACACGATTTATTCGCTCAAACCACATAACGGGAAGTAATGTGAAATATTTACTCATTTTCTTACTGGTGTTGGCGATTTTTGTTATTTCGGTGACATTAGGTGCGCAAAACGATCAACAGGTAACGTTTAACTACCTGCTGGCCCAAGGTGAATATCGTATTTCTACGCTGCTTGCCGTGTTGTTTGCTGCAGGATTTGCGATTGGTTGGTTAATTTGCGGCCTTTTCTGGCTGAGGGTTCGCGTGTCTCTTGTGCGTGCCGAACGTAAAATCAAACGACTGGAAAACCAGCTTGCGCCTGCGACCGACGTTGCGGTTTCTGCCGATTCGTCGGTTGTGAAGGAATAATTATTTATGCTGGAGTTGTTGTTTCTGCTGTTACCTGTAGCCGCTGCCTATGGGTGGTATATGGGTCGCAGAAGTGCGCAACAAACAAAACAGGACGAAGCTAACCGCCTGTCGCGTGACTATGTCGCCGGGGTTAACTTCCTTCTGAGCAACCAACAAGATAAAGCGGTGGATCTGTTCCTCGATATGTTGAAAGAGGATACCGGCACCGTTGAGGCTCATCTCACCCTCGGAAACCTGTTCCGCTCGCGCGGTGAAGTCGATCGCGCTATCCGCATCCATCAAACGTTGATGGAAAGTGCGTCATTGACCTACGAACAGCGTTTGCTGGCGGTTCAACAACTCGGTCGCGATTACATGGCCGCAGGTCTGTATGACCGCGCTGAAGACATGTTCAATCAGCTTACCGATGAAACCGATTTCCGCGTGGGTGCGTTGCAACAGCTGTTGCAGATCTATCAGGCAACCAGTGAGTGGCAAAAAGCCATTGACGTTGCGGAACGCCTGGTGAAGCTCGGTAAAGATAAGCAGCGAATTGAGATCGCACACTTCTACTGCGAACTGGCTCTTCAGCAACTGGGCAGCGACGACATGGACCGCGCCATGACGTTGTTAAAAAAAGGGGCTGCCGCCGACAAAAACAGTGCGCGGGTTTCCATCATGATGGGACGCGTGTACATGATGAAAGGGGACTATGCGAAGGCGGTCGAAAGCCTGCAGCGCGTAATTTCCCAGGACAAAGAGCTGGTCAGCGAAACGCTGGACATGCTACAGAGTTGCTACCAGCAACTTGGTAAGAACGATGAATGGGCGGAGTTCTTACGCCGCGCCGTAGAGGAGAATACCGGTGCCGCCGCTGAGCTGATGTTGGCGGATATCCTCGAAGCGCGTGAGGGCAGCGATACCGCGCAGGTTTATATCACCCGTCAGTTGCAGCGTCATCCGACGATGCGCGTCTTCCACAAACTAATGGACTATCACCTCAATGAGGCCGAGGAAGGGCGTGCTAAAGAGAGTCTGATGGTGTTACGGGATATGGTCGGCGAACAGGTTCGCAGTAAGCCGCGCTACCGCTGCCAGAAATGCGGATTTACCGCCTACACGCTGTACTGGCATTGCCCATCGTGCCGTTCATGGTCAACCATTAAGCCAATTCGCGGTCTTGACGGTTTGTAATTAAAAAAATACCGACTTTAGTTACAACATCCTTATTGTTTAATAACATCCTGCACATTTAGCCTCCGTGCCACATCGCCAAGCAGCGATGTAATCGAATCTGTTAATTTCCTATGACCACAGGTAGAATGCACGCCGTTTACCCATTTTGTGCCGAAAGGTGCCCATCTTCAGGAAGGTCTGGTTATGACGTTTACTGCTTCATCTTCTCCCCGTGCTGTTACTGATTCTCCTGTCGTTGTCGCTCTGGACTACAATAATCGCGATAAAGCATTGGCATTTGTCGACAGAATTGATCCCCGTGATTGCCGTTTGAAAGTGGGCAAAGAGATGTTCACGCTTTTTGGACCTCAATTGGTGCGCGACCTGCAACAGCGTGGATTTGATGTATTTCTGGACCTGAAATTCCACGACATCCCCAATACCACGGCACATGCCGTAGCGGCTGCGGCAGACCTTGGCGTGTGGATGGTTAACGTTCATGCCTCGGGTGGGGCACGGATGATGACGGCGGCTCGTGAAGCCTTGGTACCATTTGGTAACGATGCGCCGTTGTTAATTGCCGTGACGGTGCTGACCAGCATGGAAGCCAGCGACCTTGCCGATCTGGGAGTGACGTTGTCACCTGCGGAGCATGCAGAAAGACTGGCACGGTTAACGCAAAACTGCGGGCTGGACGGCGTTGTCTGTTCTGCACAGGAAGCGGTACGATTCAAACAAGAGTTTGGTCAGGCGTTTAAGCTGGTAACGCCTGGTATTCGTCCTGAAGGCAGTGAAGCGGGCGATCAGCGCCGCATTATGACGCCACAGCAGGCACTGTCAGCGGGTGTGGATTATATGGTGATTGGTCGTCCGGTCACGCAGTCGGCGGATCCGGGCCAGACGCTGAAGGCGATCAACACCTCACTGAAACGAGGAGCGTAAATGAGCGACGCTAACTCTCGTCTGGTCTACTCGACTGAGTCTGGACGAATTGACGAACCTAAAGCGGTGACAGAACGTCCAAAAGGCGATGGTATTGTGCGAATTCAACGCCAGACCAGCGGTCGAAAAGGAAAGGGCGTTTGCCTGATTACCGGTATTGATCTGGACGACTCAGAGCTAACCAAATTAGCAGCCGAGTTAAAGAAAAAATGTGGCTGTGGTGGGGCCGTGAAAGAGGGCGTCATTGAAATACAAGGCGATAAACGCGACCTGATTAAATCCTTGCTGGAAGCCAAAGGCTTGAAAGTTAAACTGGCTGGCGGCTAATAAAAAAAGCCACGAAAATATTCGTGGCTTTATTATTAGTAATGTAAATAGTACGGTCGCGAAAAAGTAAACGTATTATTATATCGAGCCGGTCAACCGTAGATTATTTACCCACCTGGTGGCCGATAATACCACCTACTGCAGCACCACCCAGCGTACCCAGCGTACTGCCGTCCGTCAGGACTGCGCCACCAATGGCACCTGCACCCGCACCAATGGCGGTGTTGCGGTCTTGTTTAGACCAGTTAGAGCAGGCACTCAAAGACATAGCCAGAGTAATCGCCAGAATGGCAGCGGTCATTTTTTTGCTCGTTACTAACATAATACTTTCTCCTGAATGATTGATTCACGGAATCCAGTCTCTTTAATGATAGCGTGAAATTAAGGTCATTAAAGGTATTTCCGTGAAACCGTTTAGCGCAGGGCATGACCATCAATCATCTGTTGATGAGAGTGTGTTCCTGTTATATCGCTAACATTAATTTTACGACATTACCCTGTTAACAACAGGTAAAAAGTCTTAATTGGACGGTCGGATAAGTCTCAGAGAGAAGATGATTTGCCGACAGGCAAATCATCTGGTGATGTATTATGCGCGGGTATCGATGATGTTAACGATTAATCCTGAATGCTCTAGTTGCATTTGCACGCTGGCACTGAGTTTTGCATCAGTGACGACACGATTGAATCGCTCCAACGGACCGAGTGTGTACGGATGAATGGCGTCAAACTTCGAACTGTCGGTGAGCACAATCACCTCTGAGCCTTTTTCCAGCACTGCATTGACCACGTCTGAACGCATCATGTCACGGCCGGTGAAGCCGGTTTCAGGCTGCCAGCCATCGATTCCAATAAAAGCCTTACTAAAGTGAACCTGCTGGATAAACTGACGCGTTAATGGCCCAACCATGCTTTCGCTTTTTTTCTGATAGATCCCGCCGAGGAGGATTACTTCGCAGGGTGTTTCTTTCAGCAGGTGAGCGATATAGCTGCTGACCGTAATGATAGTGACGTCTTTTTGTTCCGCCAGCGTTCTGGCCAGCAGTGCATTACTGCTACCGTTTTCAATAAATACGGATTCACCAGGATTGACCAGTGAGGCGGCAAACTCAGCCAGTTCACGTTTCAGGGTGAAGTTGGTCATCATACGCGTTTCAACATCGTCGCTATTCAGTGACACTGCGAAACCATGCGCACGGCGTAAATAACTCTGTTTTTCCAGCGTGTTCAGATCCTGTCGAATCGTCACTTCAGAGACACCGGTGATTTTGGCAAGCTCAGATACGCTCATCTGGCCTTTATCGGTCACCATCTGCAAAATAGATTGTTGTCGGGAATTCATAGTATTAATTTTTATAGCGGTATCGTATCGGACATTAAACGGAGGTTACGTTATCAGCAGTCTGATATCAGCAACCACATAACAAGTACAAAGCCGTCAGATCTCCCACGGGGCTTTGTGTTTTTTTGACACTGGCGCTGTTTCTTCGTTGACCGTGCTTAACAGTTCAGCCTTGAGGATTTCGAGATTGTGGATGGCTGAATGAGAGTCACCTGCAACAAGGATATCCAGTACGGTATCAATGCGTTCGGCCAGTCGTTTTGTGTCGATATCAGACATGGTCATCATCCTGGTGTCAAAAAATTTAGAATTTCATGATGCAGAAAATCATCATAAAAGAGAAGGGAAAAATAGTATTAACCGACATGATCGGAGAATATTATATATTCCGTGATTACAGACAGATACGATAGTCACGGAATGTACATTCTTCGCTATTTCTCGACGAGTATTCCTGCATGGTTAGCGCATTTTTTTATTCAGATGTCGCTTATACCAACGTTCAAACGCGGCAGCTGGCATTGGCTTAGCGAACAAAAATCCCTGACGCTCATTGACACCATTCTTGGTCAGAAAGGCATCCTCTTTCGCACTTTCCACGCCTTCAGCAATCACCTGGAGATTTAGCGCTTGCGCCACCGCAACAATGGCGCGTACCAGCGACTGTGAAATGGATTGTTTGTGGATATCCCTGACGAAGGTCTGGTCCAGTTTAATCGCATCGAGCGGGAAGCGGGCAAGCTGGGAAAGTGAAGAGTATCCTGTGCCAAAATCATCCAAATGGATCTGGGCGCCAAGCTGACTAAACTACTGAATAACGGACAGTGCTAGCTGTTCATTCTCAATTAAACTGCTTTCTGTTAACTCGACGTCAATGGGGCAATACTCAAAATTCAGATCGTGCAGAACCTGCTTCAGATCGGTGAACAGTGTTTGATCGGCCAGTTGACGCGCCGAGACGTTTACCGCCACGCGCAAATTGATTCCCTTATCGCGCCACTTCGCCACCTGGCGCACAACGTCCAGAATCACCCAGCGCCCCAGCGGGACGATAAGCCCTGATTCTTCGGCGTAAGAGATAAATTCCAGCGGCGGAATTAACCCACGCTCCGGCGACTGCCAGCGGACCAGCGCCTCCAGGCTGCGGACTTCACCCCGCCAGGTTATTTTGGGCTGGTAGTGGATCAGCAACTGATCGTTTTCCAGCGCCTTACGCAGGTTGGTATCCAGCCACAGATACTCGAACACCCGCTGATTCATTTCAGGGGAGAACACGCAAAACTGCCCACGTCCGCCTTCTTTGGCGGTATACATGGCGGTATCCGCGTTGCGAATGACGTTTTCGCTGTCATTACCATGCTGGGGTGCCAGGGAAATGCCGATAGAACAGCCGGTATACACTTCAATCAGGCCAATGCGGAACGGTAGCCGCAGACGGGTCAGAATGCGCGAGGCCGTGGCCTCCAGCGCCCCCTGGGAGGTTCCCGTCGCGAGGACGATAAACTCATCACCACCGAAGCGCGCCAGTAACTGGTTATCTTCGAGGCAACTTAGGATGGCCAGCGAGACACTCTGTAAAAGCTGGTCGCCAAACATATGCCCGTAGGCATCGTTGACCTTTTTGAAGTTATCGAGGTCGAGATAAATAATGCCAACCTGCGTGTCGCCCGCGTTATCAATCGCCTCGCTAATCAACTCATGAATGGCGTTACGGTTGGGTAACCCGGTGATGGAGTCGGTGTTCGCCAACACGCGAAGTCGCTCCTGGGCGCGCCGTTCTTCGGTAATATCGGTCCCGGAACAGATCAGAAATATTTCGTTCTTACCGCTGCCGTTATGCACAAATTTATTACGAAACAGGAACAGGCGCTGACCCTTACAGGTGTTAACCCAGCGCTCGACTTCATACGAGTTGCCTTCACGAAAAAAAACGTCAATATTGCGTCTTGATGCCGCAGCTTCACGACGGCTCATAAACAGCGTGAAGACGCTTTGCCCGATCACTTCACGTTCTCTTAGCCCGGTGTATTCTTCGCATAACCGATTAAAACGTTGAATGTTACCCTGTCGGTCAAGTATCACGATAACTGAATTGGCTTCCGATACGACCTGTTCGGCAAAGGATAATCCTTGTGCCAGATCGCGTGCTACAGAAGGGGTGTCGTCCCAGGCTGATGCGCTACCAGCCCATTCACGTTTATTAATTTTTCGCCCGACAAGGTGCACGGGAATGTCATCCGTATCGATGGGAAGGGTCATCAGCAGACTTGATGTAATCACTGTCATTTCCCGAATGCGATCGGCTTGTTCCGGTGATAATTCGATGGTTTGTTCTGCTGCGGCCGTTTCGTCAATAGAGAAATGCAGGATGTTACACTCCTCTGACAAACGCCAGTAAGGGTTGTGAGAACCCACAAAGCTATACAACGTTACCAACTCCCGAACGTCTTTCATGATGTGTACTATCCCGTTTAAAGCGCATAGAGCCTCAAAAGTAAGGGTAGCCATGATTCATACAGGGTGATTATGGCTGAACATATTGTTTTATTTATATATTTATGTGTAATCCAGATTCAGAAAAAAGCAAAGTCAGCAGACCTGAAAAGAGTAAAAATAATTTGGACTGGATGAAGGAAGTGTAGTGCGTGGCGGCGTATCAGGGGGGAAAAGAAAACGACCTTTCACAAAAAGAGAAAGGCCGTTGAGTTTAGTGGTGCTACGCGGCTGGACGTGCGATAACGCTGCGGGTTTCCATTCGCACTTCTGCGATGGTCACGTCGATCACGTCAGTGACCTTGTAAACCACGTCACCTTTGATCTGTACCGTGCCGTTTTCCTGGCTGCACACCAGTTCATCACGGACCGCGTGCAGGAACGGTGCCGGGATAAACGCGACGGCGCCATTGTCGACTAAGCGCACCCGCATACCACCGCGGCTGACATCGATGATTTCAGCCGCAAAACGGGTGTCAGTCCCGGCTTTGTCACTCAGGAAGCGGGCGTATAACCAGTCACCGACGTCACGTTCGGCCATCCGGTTCAGGCGACGGCGTTCCGTCATCTGTATCGTGATGTCTTCCTGTGGTCGAGCGATGGTTTCGCCTTTAATTACCGCTTTTAACAGGCGATGGTTGATCATATCGCCATACTTACGGATAGGTGAGGTCCAGGTGGCGTATGCCTCCAGGCCCAGCCCAAAGTGCGGACCTGGCTCGACGCTGATTTCAGCGTAGGACTGGAAACGGCGAATACGGCTATCGAGGAAACCAGAAGGTTGAGCATCCAGTTCACGACGCAGTTTGCAGAAGCCTTCCAGCGTCAACACCTCTTCGGCATCCACGTGCATACCATGGGTTTTCAGCAGGGCGGCCAACGCTTCAGCATTCGCCGGATCGAACCCCATGTGTACGTTATAAATCCCGAAGCCTAGTTTGTCGCGAAGAACGCGCGCGGCGCAGATGTTTGCCGCAATCATCGACTCTTCCACGATACGATTAGCAATGCGACGCGGTTCCGCCACGATATCCAGCACTTCACCTTTTTCACCCAGTACAAAGCGGTAATCCGGGCGATCTTTAAACACCAGTGCGTGGTTATGACGCCACTCGCCACGGCTCATGCAGATACGCTGCAACAGACGGATCTGCTCGGCAATCTCGTCGTTTTCAGGCTGCCAGCCATTATTCCCTTCCAGCCAGTCAGACACGTTGTCATAGGCCAGTTTCGCTTTGGATTCGATGGTCGCCGTGAAGAAGGTGATGTCGTCTTCAATAGTGCCGTCAGCCGCAATGGTCATGCGGCAAGCGAGCACCGGACGGACTTCGTTAGCCCGCAGCGAGCACAGGTCGTCTGACAGTTCACGCGGTAACATCGGGATATTGAAGCCCGGGAGATAGTTGGTGAACGCGCGAATTTTAGCAGTGTTATCCAGCTTGCTGCCTTCGGCAATCCAGGCGGTAGGATCGGCAATGGCGACGGTTAATTGCAGTTTGCCATCAGCCAGTTCCTCGGCGTACAGCGCATCGTCCATATCTTCGGTGCTGGCACTGTCAATGGTGACGAAGTTCAGTGCGGTAAGATCCTGACGTTCCAGACCTTCATCCAGCATTTCGGTGGCTACGCCATTCGGTGCTTCTTTTTCAAGATTGTGGCGCGCCAGCGTGACCCACCAGGGGACGAAATGATCGTCAGCAAAGGTGATGAACTGGGTTAATTCAGCGTAGAAGGTGCGGTCGCCTTTCAGCGGATGGCGACGCATTTCTGCGACGGCCCAGTCACCTTCCTTAAATTCATGATCCACACCGCGAGCAGCGCGGCAGGGGATAGCGTCTTTCAGTAACGGATGATCTGGCACAATGGACAGACGATCGTTCTTACCCTGAACTTTACCCACAAAACGCGTCAGGAACGGTTCAACCAGTTCTTCCGGCTCGGCAGATTCGCGATCTTTTTCGCTATGGATCACCGCGACAATGCGGTCACCATGCATCACTTTTTTCATCTGCGGCGGTGGAATGAAATAGCTTTTTTGTGCATCGACTTCCAGGAAGCCAAAGCCTTTTTCCGTGGCTTTTACCACCCCTTCAGCACGCGGCGTCTGGGAATGTAGTTGCTGTTTAAGCTGCGCTAGCAGCGGGTTGTCCTGAAGCATAATTGTCTATTTTCGTGGCCAAAAGAGCGGCTGACAGTTTTACGCGAAACTGCCAGTCGCAGCAAGCGCTCTTTCAATGAGCGGAGTGGTTAGTGAGTCTCGCCCAGCGCGATTTTCAAGCGATTCAACCATCCGCACAATCCACTCCAGGCCAGTAAGTTAATAGCCTGTTCCGATGAGGTACCCTGTTCAAATAACGGGGTTAACAGTGCGGCGCTAAAACGGTCGGGCGCCCTGGTTAACCATTGTACCGCTTGCAGGGTAGCGCGCTCAACCGGATGTCGTTGTTCCCAGCGCTGCAATTCGCGTTCATCCAGACGCAGTATCGTTATGAAGTCCGCCAGTTGATGAGCTGTGAGGGCCTGTTCATTAAAGCATGCCACGCTGCCGTTAATGCGTGATGTCAGCAGTGTGGCGAGAGAAAACGCCCTCGACGGTGTATCTGTACATAGCGTACTGGTCAGCAATGATCTGATTAAAGCCAGTATCGTCGGTGAATGTGCCAGCAGCGGCGCGAGCGTTTGTAAATCCGGGATGCGCCCGTTTTGGTCAACGCTGCCTGGTGAAGCCTCGCGAGGCGGGATGACGTCTATCGGGAATGCGGCCATATGCCATTGTGCATCGGCGTTGTTAAAAATAGCGGCCTGCGCGTATTGCTGAACATCAAGGCCCGGTATGCGACGCAAAGGATGGCCAAAATAAGCCTGAAGGACCGCCACGACACGGGCCTGAAAACCGACAAAGCCGATGACCTGATTAATCAAGATGATATCGCAGGTTGTTAATCCAACATCATCAAGATGATGGCGATCGCGTACGCCAATCACGGCGGGAGAACTGGCAAGTTGGCGAGCATACTGGGTAATTTGTGCCAGCCGGTGATTACTCTCACGGGAGGAGTCCGGGCCTGGTAGCGGGGTCAAACGTGCTGCGTAGTGGTTACACAATCGTTGGATGCCGTAAACCTGAGCGACAGTTAAGGCGGTACTCATTCGTTCATAGGCGCTGAACGTATGTAACGAATTTAGGTCAACATCAGCAGGGAAGAGAAGGTGAGCAAGTTCACGGGCAGGTTCTAACCAGGACTGAAAGGGTAACAGCGCGACTTCCGGTATCGCCAGGTCCAGCAAAAAACTGTCTTCGACGTCTGCTGCTTCTGGCACCAGCGGAAGAACATCTTGCGGATAGGTGCTGGACTGCGTTTCATGATACCAGTGGCTTTTGCCTTCAATTCGGCGTTGTTCCATGGGCGTTCCTTGGTCAAAAAAGTGGCGACCCGGATACGTCGTTATGTTCGTCCGCCGGATCGTTTGCGCTGCAATATCCTGGCGTAAGCTGATGAGGGGATGAAAGATTGTTACGTGATAATAAATATCAGAAAAGTATATATGACAGGGAGTAGCTGACGGGAGGGGGAAAAAATCATGGGCGACATCGCGCCGCCCACAGAGGAGGTCTGAAAGATTATTTCAGTTCCAGCTCGTTCATTGCCGCGATGCTGAAGCCACCATCAACGTGAACGACTTCGCCAGAGATGCCGGCAGACAGGTCAGAACACAGGAATGCTGCTGAGTTGCCCACATCTTCAATGGTCACGGTACGGCGAATCGGAGTAACTGCTTCGCAATGGGCCAGCATTTTACGGAAATCTTTGATGCCAGAAGCCGCCAGAGTACGGATTGGACCTGCGGAGATTGCGTTGACACGCACACCTTCTGGACCCATCGCGTTAGCCATATAGCGGACGTTTGCTTCCAGAGACGCTTTCGCCAGACCCATTACGTTGTAGTTCGGGATAGCGCGCTCTGCGCCCAGGTAGGACAGCGTCAGCAGTGCAGAGCCTGGATTCAGCATCGTGCGGCAGGCTTTTGCCATCGCTACAAAGCTGTAGGCGCTGATGTCATGAGCGATTTTAAAGCCTTCGCGGGTTACCGCATTCACATAGTCGCCATCCAGCTGGTCTGCCGGTGCGAAACCGATGGAGTGTACGAAACCGTCGAATTTTTCCCAGGTTTTGCCCAGTTCAGCGAACATGGTGTCGATGCTGGCGTCTTCAGCCACATCGCACTGCAGGACGATGTTGGAACCCAGTTGAGCTGCAAATTCTTCCACGCGGCCTTTCAGTTTGTCGTTCTGGTAGGTGAACGCCAGTTCAGCTCCCTCGCGGTGCATCGCTTGAGCGATACCGTAGGCGATGGACAATTTACTGGCAAGACCGGTCACCAGAATGCGCTTACCGGAAAGAAAACCCATAGCTTTAATCCTTATAGTCATTACTTATTTTTTTAGCAATCAATGCGTTATGATTGCAATTTCAAGGTCACTCGAAATTGGTCTGAAATTATATCCCACTCTCTGCCCCTTGTGTCACGATCTTTCTCTGCGAGTCACCATACGGTTAACGACAGTAAAAGGGATTTCGGGAACCGTGGCATCGTTGTCAGTATCAGTGGCCTGTCACTATTCGTTGCACGTGAGGAGTATATCACTCCCCCCAGGTTCTGCCTCCTCCAACCAGACCGGAGCAGGGGCGAGGGCAGAAAACACGAGGACTCAACGGCGTAAAATGGTATGATTTAGCGCTAGTCGATGTTGATGAACATATCAATGTCAGAAGATTCTTAAAACTAAAAAATCGGCTATATTCATCCTGTTATCATATATTGTTTTTATCGATCAATAATGAATCATTGATCTATATTATTGATTGATTATAATTAAAAGCGCATTATCAGTATGTTATGATCAATTGGAGTGGTCTTATGCGCTATCATTTCATCGCGGAACCGATGAGAGACACAACGGAAAAGTTGCTGGGTGTTGAGATGATCGCCCGGTTTACCTCAGAGACGGTTCACCCGTTACATTCAGATTTCATCATTGCCGCGTGGAATAGTGCACAAAAACGCCATTTCATGCTTGAACAAATCGCGTTAATCACCCGAAAGCGCGCCTGGTTTGAGAGCAATAACCTTTTTTGTACACTTAATCTGATTGATGAAATGGCGCTTCTCGCGATAGGCGACCCTGCCATAACCTCGGCCTTACACGCTATGCCGTTTATTGCACTTCAACTCTCAGAACGTTTCCTGTCGAATACTGCTTGCCTGAATAACCTGCTGATTAATTCTCTGCGTGACGGGCCTAATGCCTTGTGGTTGAGCAATCTTGGCTCTGGTAGCGTGGGGGCAAACCCGCTGGTCAGCGGTAATTTTGATGTAGTGAAAATGGATCGCGGCTTCTTTTTGTCGCAGGTCGAAAAGCCGATGTTCCCGGTTCTGATTAAGAACATCAGGGAATATTGTGACCGAGTGGTCGTCGAGGGGCTGGAGGATGCGCGGCTTATTGATGAGCTAAGCCATGCGGGTATCTGGGCCGTGCAGGGTGATATTTCCCCGCCGGTTGCATTTAGCGACATTGAAGCATTGCTACCTGCAGATATTGTTCACTGACGATATAAAAAGCCCTCCATCAGAGGAGGGCGTCAATAACTGTTAGCGATCTTTGCGCCAGGCATCGGCGGTGAGCGCCTCACCGAAATGCCCGGATATCAGGCGGCGGGTCAGTTCATGCAGCGGCGAGGCCAGCACATCCGCCGTACTGCCGCGCTCGACGACCTCGCCCTGGTGCATCACCAACACCTGATCGCTGATGTGTTTCATCATCCCAATATGCTGCGTCACATAGATATATGAAATACCCTGTTTTTCCTGTAGCTCGAGCATCAGGTTAATCAGCTGCGAACGCATCGACATATCCAGAGAGGCCAGCGCTTCGTCCGCGATAATCACTTTGGGACGTAAAATCAGGGCGCGAGCTAACCCCAAGCGCTGTTTTTGTCCTGGTGCCAACATATGCGGGTAGTAGCTAACGTGATCGGGCAGCAGACCGACCATGCGCATGGTTTCGACGATCTGCTTGCGGCGTTGCTCCGGCTCAAGATCGGTATTCAGACGTAGCGGAAAATCGAGGATCTGCGAGATACGTTGACGCGGGTTCAACGATGTTGACGGATCCTGGAAAATCATACGAATGCGCTGGCTGCGAAAAGAATAATCACCGTATTTTAGCGGATGATCGTCAATCAGCAGCTCACCGCTGGTCGGCTCAACCATTCCGGCCAGCATTTTCGCCAGCGTCGATTTACCGGAGCCGTTTTCGCCAATGACGGCAAGTGTCTGGCGCTCACGCAGTGTAAAGCTCAGTGGCTTGACGGCTTCTACGGTCTGCCGACGAAACAAGCCCGTCCGGTAGCGAAAGGTTTTGCTCAGGTTACGTACTTCGAGCAGTGTTTCTACCATCTCACTCTCTCTCCATGTTCAGCGGGAAATGACAGGCATAGAGATGATTCTTTGCTCCGGTCAGTCGTGGGGTTTCAATGCACTCACGTTGAGCGTAAGGGCAGCGCGGCCCCAAACGGCACCCCATTGGTAACTGTTCCAATAATGGGATCGCACCAGGCATCGTATTCAGGCGGCTTTTATGCGGCATTGGGCTACCAAAATCTGGAATGGCACGGATCAACGCCTGTGTATAAGGATGGTGCGGAATCGTCACCAAATCTTTACTTGGCGCGGTTTCCACCGTTTGTCCGCAGTACATGACGTTGATTTTATCCGCCCACTGGCTGAGCATTTGCAGGTCATGGCTGATCAGCAAAATGGTGGTGTTGCTGTTTTGATTGAGCCGGGTCAGCAGACGGAAAATTTGCGCCTGAGTGGTGGGCTCCATCGCATTGGTCGGCTCATCGGCAATCAGCAAACGTGGCTGATTCGCCAGGGCGATGGCAATCATGACTTTCTGGCACTCGCCGTCCGTCAACTCATACGGGAAGCTGCGCATCGCATCTTTATGGTCTTTTATCCCGACGCGGTGCAGCAGTTCAATCGCGCGGCGTTTGCGCCAGCCAATGCGTTGCCACCAGCGCCCTTTATAGGTCCAGGCGGGAATATTTTGCATCAGCTGCCGTCCGACGCGTTCAGACGGATCGAGACAGGACTGCGGTTCCTGAAAGATCATGGACACATTATGACCGACCAGTTTACGCCGCTCGCGGGCAGACAGTCGTAGCAGATCGATATCATCAAAGCGCATGCGGTCAGCGGTCACGCGCCAGTTGTCTTTTGCCACGCCGCAAATAGCCTTGGCGATTAAACTTTTACCGGAGCCCGATTCACCGACCAGTCCACGGATCTCGCCTTCATTGAGTGTCATACTGACGCGGTCAACGGCCTTTACCCAGTCGTCGCCGGTTCTGAACTCAATGGTCAGGTTACGAATATCCAGTAATGGCATTATTCCACCCCCGCGATAATTGCGCGGCGTACACCGTCACCTAACAGGTTTACCAGCAGCACGCTAATCATGATCGCCGCCCCGGGCAACATCACGGTCCATGGGGCAACGTAAATTAACTCCAACGCGTCGCCCAGCATGGCGCCCCATTCCGGCGACGGAAGCTGTGCGCCGAGGTCGAGAAAGCCCAGTGCGGCAATATCCAGAATCGCCATCGACAAAGCGCGGGTGATTTCAGTGATAAGCCCAGCGGTAATATTGGGCAAAATCGCAAACCACAGAATGTTGAGCGTGGAGGCACCATCCAGACGGGCAGCAATGACATACTCTTTTTCCAGCTCGTCATGCACCATGCTATAGACAGAGCGCACCATGCGTGGCAACAGCGCCAGCCAGACGGCAAACATCGCGTGCGTTAGATGGGGGCCAGCAAACGCCACCACAATGATCGCCAGCAGCAGCGACGGGATCGAGAGCAGGGTATCGAGAATATGGTTCAACACTGCCGAGCGTAAACCGTGGGTTGCCCCGGCTAAAACCCCCAATACCAGACCGCATATCGTGGCGGCGAGCGTGACAACAAATGCGCCGCCGACAGTGGGAGCTGCACCGCTCAGCAGGCGGCTTAATACGTCACGTCCCAGATCGTCGGTCCCAAGGAAGAATGACACCTCGCCATAACGCGACCAGGAAGGCGGGAGCAGTTGATAACCCAGGAATTGCTGATCGATACCATAAGGCGCAAACCAGCCACCGAAAACACACAGTATGGCCAGTCCCGCACAGCCATACAGACCGACCATTGCAGACGCATCGCCATAAAAATTGCGCCACGCGGTACGCAGCGTGCCAGGCGGGCGCTTTTCGCTGTATACGCTATCGTAAGGCATACCATTCCTTATGTTTCAGAGGGTTAGCCATGGCACCCAAAATATCAGAGATCACGTTTACGATAATGACCAGTGAGCCAATCACCATCACGCCGGCTGAAATTGCGGCGTAATCCTGCTGGCGAATGGCGTTGATCAGCCAGCGGCCAATGCCTGGCCAGCTAAAGACCATTTCGGTGATCATCGCCAGCGTCAGCATGGTGGAAAACTGGAGACCAAGCCGCGGGATCACCGGCGGCAGGGCATTATGCAGTACGTGGCGACGTAAAATGGTCAGTCGAGACAGGCCGCGAGTGGCCGCCGCTTTTACGTAATTTTGATCGAACACCTCGATGGTACTGATACGCATCAGGCGAATGACTTCGGTCGTTGGCGCAACGGAGAGCGTTAACACCGGCAGCACCATGTGGCGTATTGCGCTGACCAGCATTTCATCGCGCCACGGCGAGTCGGAAAGCCACGCGTCGACGATGGCAAGACCGGTAACAGGTTTGACTTCATAAAGCAGATCAAAACGGCCAGACACGGGCAGCCACCCGAGCGTTAACGAGAAGAACAGCGTCAGCAACAGTGCTAACCAAAAAACCGGGATGGAAAAACCCATCAGGGCAAAGGCACTAATGCATCGATCCGGCCATTTATTGCGTGTGATCCCCGCCAGCATGCCAATCGGGATACCGACCATTAGCGCAAAACCGAAGGCGAGAACGCACAATTCCATTGTGGCAGGGAACACTTCTTTCAACTGTTCCGAGATCAGTTGTCCGTTAATGCTGGATACACCGAAATCCCAGTGGATGAGGCCATTGAACCAGAATACCCACGCATTCCACAGCGACGCACCCTGCAGAGGAGCATGGGGGGTAAAATAACTCAGGCTGAACCCGATAAACGTCAGGAAGAACAGGGTGACCAGGAGCAGTAGAAAGCGACGCAGGGTAAAGATAATCATGGTTTTTTCACCTCATCTTTCTTTTCCCTGGATACGCCGGCAAAGGAGGCATTACCGAATGGGCTGAGTACCAGGCCTTTGATGTCATAGCGATAGGCCTGCAAACGCAGTGAAGAGGCCAGCGGCAGGATGGGTAGCTCTCGTGCCAGGATCGTTTGCGCTTCGTCATAGGCATCAATGCGTGACGAGAGCTGCTGCGATGACAGCGCTTTGCGCAGAACGCTGTCAAACTCCGGATCACACCAATGGGCAAAGTTGGTCTGCGAGTTGATGGCGGCACAGCTAAGCAGCGGACGGAAAAAACTGTCAGGATCGTTACTGTCTGTCGCCCAACCGGACAACGTCAGATCATGGTTCATATCCATTAATCTCGCCTCCTGAAAACGACCTTCCACCGGAATAATCTTCACTTTCACGCCAACCTGCGCCATGTCCGCTTGAATAAGCTCGGCGGTTTTCAGCGGGCTGGGGTTCCAGGCCTGGGAGCTGGTTGGTACCCAAAGCTGTAACGTCAGGTTCTCCAGCCCCAGCGCTTTTAACTGCTCGCGAGATTTTGCCGGATTGTATTCTGTAATTTTAGCTTCGTTGTCATACGCCCACGAGGCGCGCGGCAAAATAGATGCGGCGGTTTCTGCTGTACCGTAATAGATCGACTGCATCAGCCGCTGGTTGTTGATTGCCAGCGCCAGTGCATGACGCACGGCCGGATTGTTCAACGGGGGTTTATTGGTATTGAAAGCCAGGTAAGCAATGTTCATCCCAGGGCGCAGCGTCAGGCGCAAACGTGGGTCATCACGTAAGATGCTGAGCTGACTGGCAGCAGGCCAGGCCAGCACGTCGCATTCACCGGTGAGCAGTTTTGATAAGCGCCCGGTTCCACCAGAACCGAGATCAACGACGACCTGCGGCATTAAGGGTTTCCCGCGCCAGAACGCGTCGTGACGCTGCAGGCGAATATATTGCCCGCCACGATTTTCCGAAAGCTGATACGGACCGGTACCGACAGGCTGTCGGTCCAGTAATTCCTTGCGATCCTGTTTTGCCAACTGCCCCGCGTATTCCGCTGACATAACCGACGCGTAATGCGTGGCCAGATGCCACAGGAAAGACGCATCCGGTTGAGTCAGGCGAAATTCAACGGTATGGCTGTCCAACTTGCGCACGCTTTGCACATTATCGGCGAACTGGAGGCTATCAAAGTAGGGGAAGTTGCTGCCGTTAACATTGTGCCACGGATGCTGGCGGTCAAAGATTCGCTCGAAGGTAAACACCACATCGTCTGCATTCAGTTTACGAGTAGGGGTGAACCAGGTGGTTTTTTGAAATGGCACGTCACGACGCAGGTGGAAGCGGTACGTTGCGCCGTTATCCAGCACCTCCCAGCTTTCGGCCAGTTCTGGCACCAGGCGATAGGTGTAAGGATCCACATCAAGCAGACGGTCATAAAGTTGGGCGGCAAGCGTGTCGACGATCAGTCCACTGCTCGCTTTCTGTGGGTTGAACGTATTGACCTGTCCGCTGACGCAATAGACAAAGCCGCTGTCACGAATATCAGCGTGCGTGGTCTGCTCAGGCGCGGCAGCAGCCTGACCACTCAGAAGTCCAGCCATCACAATCAGAGATGATAAAACCAGGCGCATAATTTTTAAGGTTTTTAGAGTCGATCTGCAAAGTGTATCGCACAACGGCCCGTCAGGTAAAAATGTCTGCAGGTAACTGGCGTAAATGTGTGCGATTCAGGTCATGGAACCGCTAAATCTGATGTTTTTTGAGCAATGCCCGCAGCTGGTGGTAGGTCAGCCCGAGTAATTCTGCCGCCTTTTTCTGATTAAACTTTGCCTGCTGCAAGCTGGTTTGCAGAAATGCTTTTTCTTGTTGCTGCTGGAATTCACGTAGATCCAGCGGCAGTGTCACCGGCGCGGAGTGAGTTTCCTGCTCCGAAGGTTGTACGGTGTGGCGTTTGAAAGGGTCAATCACGACTTCATCCAGTGGAAATTCGCTGGTGCCGTGGCGGTAAACAGAGCGCTCGACGACGTTTTTCAGCTCACGAATATTGCCCGGCCAACGGTAGTGCAGCAGAGTATCCCTGGCCTGTGCGCTAAAGCCTGGAAACAGTGGTAAGCCAATTTCCCGGCACATTTGAATGGCAAAGTGCTCGGCCATTAGCATGATGTCGCTTTGACGCTCCCGCAACGGGGGAAGTTGCACCACATCGAAGGCCAGCCTGTCGAGCAGGTCCGCGCGAAACGTCCCTTCATTAACCATCCGCGGTAAATCGGCGTTGGTGGCGCAGACCAGGCGCACGTTAACCTGCAGCGGTTGGCTGCCGCCAACACGTTCGAGTTCCCCGTATTCAATCACCCGTAGCAGTTTTTCCTGTACCAGCATCGGGGCGGTGGCCAGTTCATCAAGAAACAGCGTCCCGCCATCAGCGCGTTCAAAGCGTCCGGGATGACGTTTTTGTGCGCCGGTAAAGGCGCCGGCTTCGTGACCGAACAGTTCTGAATCGAGTAAGTTTTCATTGAGCGCCGCACAGTTCAGCGAAATAAACGGCCCTTGCCAGCGCGAAGAGAGGTAATGCAGGCGGTTAGCGATCAGCTCTTTGCCCGTGCCGCGCTCACCGATCACCAGTACCGGTTTATCCAGCGGTGCCAACTGAGAAACTTGCTCAAGCACCTCGATGAAACTGTTGGCTTCGCCGAGAAGGTTGTCTTTGTATCCGGTCATGATGAAATTCACTATTTGTTAGTGTTATTCACCAATGTACCCTAATTTCGCTATCAGGTAAAATTAACTATTATTTTTATAATCAAATAGTTATAAAGTTGGCACGCAATCTGCATTAATCCAGCAGCAGGGCATCGCCCGATATCAGAACTATCAGTGAGGATTACATTATGGGTATTTTTTCTCGTTTTGCCGACATCGTGAACGCCAACATCAATGCGTTGCTGGAAAAGGCTGAAGATCCGCAGAAGCTGGTGCGGTTAATGATTCAGGAAATGGAAGACACGTTGGTTGAGGTGCGTTCGAACTCGGCACGTGCGCTGGCGGAAAAGAAACAGCTATCCCGCCGTATTGAACAGGCCACAGCGCAACAGGTTGAGTGGCAGGAAAAAGCAGAACTGGCGCTGCGTAAAGAGAAAGAAGATTTGGCGCGCTCTGCCTTAATTGAAAAGCAGAAGCTTACCGATCTGATCGCCTCGCTGGAACATGAAGTGACGCTGGTTGATGACACGCTGTCACGCATGAAAAAAGAGATTGGCGAGCTGGAAAATAAACTCAGTGAAACCCGTGCTCGTCAGCAGGCATTGACCCTGCGTCATCAGGCCGCCAGTTCTTCACGTGATGTTCGTCGTCAACTGGACAGCGGTAAGCTCGATGAAGCCATGGCGCGCTTTGAGTCTTTTGAGCGTCGTATCGACCATATGGAAGCTGAAGCTGAAAGCCATAACTTTGGTAAGCAAAAATCGCTGGATCAGCAATTCGCCGACCTGAAAGCGGATGATGAAATTAGCGAGCAGTTGGCGCAACTGAAAGCCAAAATGCAGCAAGACAAGCAATAATAATATCTGGCGGCGCCCGAACGCGCCGCCGCTCATCACCTGTAAGGAGTACTCATGAGCGCGCTATTTCTGGCCATCCCGTTAACCATCTTTGTGCTGTTTGTTTTACCGATTTGGTTATGGCTGCATTACAGCAACCGTTCCAGTCGTGGCGAATTGTCGCAGAACGAACAGCAGCGTTTAGTGGAGCTGAACGCTGAAGCGCAGCGCATGCGTGAGCGTATTCAGACGCTGGAAGACATTCTGGATGCTGAACATCCTAACTGGAGGGATCGCTAATGGGAGGCGTTAACCTGAACAAAAAGTTGTGGCGTATTCCGCAGCAGGGCATGGTGAAGGGGGTCTGCGCAGGCATCGCGCAGTATCTCGACGTGCCGGTGAAGCTGGTACGGATTCTGGTAGTACTGTCGATTTTCTTCGGTCTGGCCTTTTTCACCCTGGTGGCCTATATCGTACTGACTTTTGTGCTGGATCCAATGCCGGACAATGTCGCAACCGGTGAACAGCAACCGTCCAGCGGGGAACTGTTGGATGCCGTCGACCGCGAACTCGCGGCCAGTGAAAATCGTTTGCGGGATATGGAGCGTTATGTGACGTCAGATACCTTCACATTGCGTAGCCGCTTCCGTCAACTGTGAGAAATGAGATGAACAATCGCTGGCAACGTGCCGGGCAGAGGGTAAAGCCTGGCGTTAAATTAGCAGGTAAGCTGGTTCTGTTTACGGCACTTCGCTACGGCCCGGCGGGCGTCGCCGGGTGGGCGGTAAAATCCGTCGCCCGTCGCCCGCTAAAAATGTTGCTGGTTTTGATGCTTGAACCTTTATTGAACAAGGTCGCCAAAAAAATATCCCGCCGTTATGGTCAGTGATAGTGCGCTCGCAATATTTTCTTAAGATCAATTATATAGTGTTAGATGAAATTAGGTCATTTAACAGGACGATACTATGTTGAGAAAAGGGGTATTCGCGCTAGCGTTGCTCATCGGTATGCCGGTTTTTGCCGCGGAACATTGGATTGATGTCCGCGTACCTGAGCAATACCAGCAGGAGCATGTTCAGGGAGCCGTCAAAATTCCCTTAAAAGATCTCAAAGCGCGCATCGCGTCCGAGGTTCCGGATAAGACCGACACCGTGAAACTGTACTGCAACTCCGGGCGGCAATCGGGACAGGCGAAAGATATGCTTACCGAGATGGGATACACGCAGGTAACAAATGAAGGGGGGATCAAAAGCATTGATCTTCCGAAAGTAGAAAACAAATAATCGCACAATGTACATCTATTTCGGGCGGCATTATTTTTTGTCGCCTGCTAGACCTCAGGTAGTTGATAAATAAGAATTACCCCCTATCTTTACTTCCAGTTTGTTATATTTTCTACGGTTCCTTCAGCATAACGGGATGGCGATGAAGCGACTCAAAAATGAACTCAATTCGCTGGTGAATCGCGGCGTGGACAGGCATCTGCGTCTGGCTGTCACCGGGCTTAGCCGCAGTGGTAAGACCGCGTTTATCACCGCGATGGTGAACCAATTACTCAATATTCATGCCGGCGCTCGTCTGCCGCTGCTCAGCGCGGTGCGCGAAGAGCGTCTGCTCGGCGTTAAACGGGTTCCACAACGCGACTTTGGCATTCCGCGCTTTACCTATGATGAAGGGCTGGCCCAGCTGTACGGCGCTCCGCCGACCTGGCCGACACCGACGCGCGGCGTGAGTGAGATTCGTCTGGCGCTGCGTTATAAGTCCAATGACTCATTGCTGCGCCACTTTAAAGACACCTCCACGTTATATCTGGAGATCGTCGATTATCCGGGCGAATGGCTGCTTGATTTGCCGATGCTGGCACAGGATTACCTGAGCTGGTCGCGGCAAATGACCGGATTATTGCAGGGCCAGCGGGCAGAATGGTCGGCAAAATGGCGGCAGTTAAGTCAGGGGTTAGATCCCTTAGCGCCCGCCGATGAAAATCGTCTGGCGGAGATTGCCGCCGCCTGGACGGATTATTTGCATCAGTGTAAGCAGCAGGGCCTGCATTTTATTCAGCCGGGGCGCTTTGTTCTGCCGGGCGATATGGCGGGCGCACCCGCGCTGCAGTTTTTCCCGTGGCCGGATGTTGACGCGTATGGCGAATCGAAACTGGCGCAGGCTGATAAACACACCAACGCTGGCATGCTGCGCGATCGGTTCAATTACTACTGCGAGAAAGTGGTGAAGGGGTTTTATAAGAATCACTTCCTGCGCTTTGACCGTCAGATTGTGCTGGTTGACTGCCTGCAACCGCTCAACAGCGGACCACAGGCGTTTAACGATATGCGTCTGGCGCTCACGCAGTTGATGCAAAGCTTCCATTATGGTCAGCGTACATTGTTCCGGCGGTTGTTCTCACCGGTGATCGACAAGTTACTGTTTGCCGCTACCAAAGCCGACCACGTGACGGTCGATCAGCATGCCAACATGGTGTCGCTACTGCAGCAACTGATCCAGGACGCCTGGCAAAATGCCGCCTTTGAAGGCATCAGCATGGATTGTCTGGGGCTGGCGTCGGTGCAGGCCACTACCAGCGGATTGATCGATGTGAAAGGCGAGAAGATCCCGGCACTGCGGGGGAACCGCCTGAGCGACGGCGCGCCGCTAACCGTCTATCCGGGAGAGGTGCCAGCACGCTTACCGGGTCAGGCGTTTTGGGACAGTCAGGGCTTTCAGTTTGAAGCGTTTCGTCCGCAGGTCATGGATGTGGATAAGCCCTTACCACACATTCGTCTTGATGCCGCGCTGGAGTTTTTAATAGGAGATAAATTGCGATGAGCGAGCCGTTAAAACCGCGTATCGATTTCTCAGGACCGCTGGACGTTGATCAACGTCCGTCTTTTAAAGCACAGCAGATGTTCGACGATACGCAAGCGCAGACTTTTTCTCCGGCTCAACTTGACGAGCCTCTGGCAGATGAAGGACAGGCCGAAGCGGTCATTGATGCCGCTTTACGTCCTAAGCGTAGCCTGTGGCGCAAGATGGTGATGAGCGGGCTGGCATTGTTTGGCGTCAGCGTGGTCGCACAGGGTGTGCAGTGGACGATGAATGCCTGGCAAACGCAGGACTGGGTTGCGCTGGGCGGGTGTGTCGCCGGGGCGCTGATCGTTGGCGCCGGTGTCGGTTCGGTGGCAACGGAGTGGCGTCGGCTGTGGCGTTTACGCCAGCGCGCGCACGAGCGTGATGAAGCGCGGGATTTGTTGCATAGCCATGGCGCCGGCAAAGGGCGCGCGTTTTGTGAAAAGCTGGCACAGCAGGCGGGTATCGACCAGTCTCATCCGGCGCTACAGCGCTGGTATGCCTCTATACACGAAACGCAAAACGATCGTGAAGTGGTGAGTCTGTATGCTCATCTGGTGCAGCCTGTGCTGGATGCGCAGGCGCGACGTGAAATCAGCCGCTCAGCGGCAGAATCTACGTTGATGATCGCGGTCAGCCCGCTGGCGCTGGTGGACATGGCATTTATCGCCTGGCGAAATCTGCGATTGATTAACCGTATTGCGACGCTATACGGCATCGAACTGGGCTATTACAGCCGCTTGCGCCTGTTCCGCCTGGTGCTGCTGAATATTGCCTTTGCCGGGGCCAGTGAACTGGTTCGCGAAGTCGGTATGGACTGGATGTCGCAGGATCTGGCTGCACGTTTATCCACGCGTGCTGCCCAGGGCATTGGCGCCGGGTTGTTAACGGCGCGTCTGGGGATTAAAGCGATGGAACTGTGTCGTCCGCTGCCGTGGATTGACGATGATAAACCGCGTCTCGGTGATTTCCGTCGCCAGCTGATCACTCAGGTCAAAGAGACCGTACAAAAGAATAAACCTGCGCGTGAAAGCTGAGTAAAAATGGGCGCCGATCGTATAACTTTACGCCCCGGCGCCTAATTTTCCAGCGTGCTGTCAATATTTGTTGACAGAGTCCTTCCTGCTAACGAAATACTGGCTTATCATCTATCACATGATCCCTTGTTTAGGTGAAGGTTCCCATGCGTCTGGAAGTGTTTTGTGAAGACCGACTTGGTCTGACCCGCGAATTACTCGATTTACTGGTGCTTCGAGGCATTGACTTACGCGGTATCGAGATCGACCCCATCGGGCGAATCTACCTTAATTTTGCGGAACTGGAGTTCACCAACTTCAGCAGCCTGATGGCTGAAATCCGCCGTATTGCCGGTGTTACGGATGTGCGCACCGTGCCCTGGATGCCTTCTGAACGCGAACACCTGGCGCTGAGCGCGCTGCTTGAGGCGCTGCCTGAACCGGTCCTTTCACTGGACATGAAAAGCAAAGTGGAGATGGCGAACCCGGCGAGCTGCCAGCTTTTTGCCCACACTCAGGATCGTATGCGCAACCACACGGCGGCGCAACTCATCAATGGCTTTAACTTCCAGCGCTGGCTGGAGAGCAATCCGCAGGATTCCCACAGCGAGCATGTCGTCATTAATGGACAGAATTTCCTGATGGAAATAACCCCTGTCCATTTGCAGGGCGAAAATCAGGAACAGATGTTAACCGGCGCGGTGGTGATGCTGCGTTCCACCATCCGCATGGGGCGTCAGTTGCAAAACATGACCACCCAGGACCTGAGCGCCTTTAGCCAGATTATTGCTGTCAGCGCCAAAATGAAACACGTGGTAGAACAGGCGCGTAAACTGGCCATGCTGAGTGCGCCGCTGCTGATTACCGGCAATACCGGGACGGGGAAAGATCTGTTTGCCCATGCCTGCCATCTGGCAAGCCCGCGAGCGGCGAAACCTTATCTGGCGCTGAATTGTGCGTCGATCCCTGAAGATGCGGTAGAAAGCGAGCTGTTTGGTCATGCGGGGGAAGGTAAAAAAGGTTTCTTTGAGCAGGCTAACGGTGGTTCAGTACTGTTGGATGAAATTGGCGAAATGTCGCCGAGCATGCAGACCAAATTGCTGCGTTTTCTTAATGACGGGACCTTCCGCCGCGTCGGCGAAGATCATGAGGTTCACGTTGATGTCCGTGTGATTTGCGCCACGCAAAAAAATCTGGTGGAGCTGGTACAGAAAGGTTTGTTCCGCGAAGATCTCTATTATCGTCTGAATGTACTGACGCTCAACCTGCCGCCGTTGCGCGATTGTCCGCAAGACATTATGCCGCTCACCGAGCTGTTTGTGGCGCGTTTTGCCGACGAACAGGGCGTGCCGCGCCCGAAACTGTCCGCCGATCTCAGTACGGTGTTAACCCGCTACGGTTGGCCGGGTAACGTGCGCCAGTTGAAAAATGCTATCTACCGGGCATTAACCCAGCTTGAAGGGTACGAACTGCGGCCACAGGATATCTTATTACCGGATTATGATGCGGCGACGGTAGCTGTGGGGGAAGAGGTGATGGAAGGGTCGCTGGATGAAATTACCAGCCGCTTCGAGCGCTCTGTCCTGACGCAGCTGTATATGAATTATCCCAGTACGCGCAAACTGGCCAAACGACTTGGTGTTTCGCATACGGCAATCGCCAATAAGTTACGTGAATACGGTCTGAGTCAGCAGAAAAAAAGCGAAGAGTAATACGTAGATGAAAAAGCCTCCGAATGGAGGCTTTTTGCTTTAGGGCGACTTAGGCTTTCAGTACGTCCAGAGCGGCAGCATAGTCTGGCTCGTTGGTGATTTCATTCACCAGCTGGCTGAAAATGACGTTGTCATTCTCGTCGATAACCACCACGGCACGCGCGGCCAGGCCCTTCAGTGGGCCTTCGGCGATTTCAACGCCGTAGTTTTTCAGGAATTCCGCGTTACGCAGGGTGGACAGAGTGATCACGTTGCTCAGACCTTCCGCGCCACAAAAGCGAGAATGGGCGAATGGCAGGTCGGCTGAAATACACAGTACGACAGTATTGTCGATTTCTGTCGCCAGTTGGTTAAACTTACGTACCGATGCCGCACAGACGCCGGTATCGATGCTTGGGAAAATATTCAGCACTTTGCGCTTGCCGGCAAACTGGCCCAGCGTAACGTCAGACAGGTCTTTAGCCACAAGGGTAAAAGCCTGCGCTTTGCTACCTGCCTGAGGAATGGAGCCGGCAACGGCAACCGGGTTGCCCTGGAAATGAACGGTTTGTGACATGGTTATCTTCCTGTTTACATATAGTTAACGTCGAGGTTATTTTATGCCATCAACAGTTAACACGGCAAACGCTATTTGCGGATATCCACTTCCGGGACTGCATAAGGAAAACAAATGAGAACAGTGAAGGTATATGAGGAAGCCTGGCCGTTACACACCCCGTTTGTAATTGCCCGTGGCAGCAGGACCGAAGCGCACGTGGTGGTGGTCGAACTGGAAGAAAACGGCGTGAAGGGGATCGGCGAGTGTACGCCTTATCCTCGCTATGGCGAGAGCGATGCTTCGGTACTGGCGCAAATTATGGGTATCGCCCCACAGCTGGAAAACGGACTGACGCGCGAAGATTTACAAAAGCTACTGCCTGCCGGTGCCGCACGTAATGCTGTCGACTGCGCGCTTTGGGATTTAAGTGCCCGGCAACAGCAGCAAACCCTGACCGAGCAGGTCGGTGTCGAACTCGATGCAACGGTAACGACGGCTCAGACGGTGGTGATCGGCACGCCGGAACAGATGGCGGCAAGCGCTGCCGCCCTGTGGGAGAACGGGGCGACGCTGCTGAAAGTCAAACTGGATGCGCGCTTAATCAGCGAACGTATGGTCGCTATTCGTTCGGCTGTTCCTGATGCGACGTTGATTGTTGATGCCAATGAGTCCTGGCGTGCCGAAGGTCTGGCTGCACGCTGTCAGCTGCTGGCTGACTTAGGTGTTGCCATGCTGGAACAGCCGCTGCCTGCTCAGGATGATGCTGCGCTGGAGAATTTTGTGCATCCGCTGCCCATCTGTGCGGATGAAAGCTGCCATACCCGCAGTAGCCTGAAAGCGCTACACGGACGCTATGAGATGGTGAACATTAAGCTGGATAAAACCGGTGGCCTGACGGAAGCACTGGCGCTGGCGACCGAAGCCCGAGAACAGGGTTTTGCATTGATGCTGGGATGCATGCTGTGCACATCGCGCGCGATCAATGCCGCTTTGCCGCTTACGCCGCAGGTCTGCTTTGCCGATCTCGACGGCCCGACCTGGCTTGCGAACGATGTGCAGCCCGCCCTGCATTTTACGACCGGGCAACTCCATCTTTAGGGTGCCAGCGCAGCAAATTGGACATCGCCAGCAGGTATTTTTCGCTGGCTTCATCTGAAGAGATGGGCGGGAACTCTGCGGTAATGCAGTGCAAGTTCAGATCGGCACACCAACTGCCGAAAGACCCCGGTGTTTCATAACCCACGCTGGTGACGAGGGGGAGTTCAAACCCTCGTGCCAGCCACTCGCCCAGTTCGCTGTGCCTCGGATCCTCAATGCATGCCAGCGGGTCGTGAAATGAGACCACCCAGGCGGGATGAATGCGGTGAATCAACTGACACAGCGCCTGGGTTTCCGGTTCGGAACCCGGATGATCCCCCGTCAACAGCACGACATCGCGTTGTTCTGCACTGCTATTCCAGCGATAGACAGTTTCACCTGCTTTCCAGTTTGCTGCCGGGAAATTACGATTGAGATCAACCCCGTTAGCATTGGCGCGCAGGCCGAGTTGACACCCGTCAGGGTTTACCGCCAGTACCACGTGGTGACGGCGCAGGGAAGGGGTAAGCGTACGCAAGGCGCAGGATAGCGTGACAATTGAAGCGTTTTCGTCACCGTGGGTACCCGCCAGAATGAGTCCACTATCACGATCGGCTGCCGGCGCGGGAAACCAAATTAACGGGGCACCTAAGAGTGAACGTCCGTAATGTTCGGTTCCTGGCGGAAATGCGCCGCGCTCGGCACGGGGACGGGTAACGGTCATAGTCATCTCTGAATGCATAAATTGTTATTCGCAGTGTTGTGCAAAATGTATGGATAATCAAATCGTTTTCACACACTTATCTTTTCAGGTGTAATATCACTTTCTTGTCCGAAGTTAATTGCATTTCCTGCTGGCGATACAAATAATTACACATTCACTTAATGGCCAGATTTGAGGGTATCTTATGCGGCATTCTGTTCCAGTAACCTGTTGTGCGCTGTTGGTTAGCAGCATTTCCTTGTCCTGGGCTGCGGATGTACCCAGCGGTACGGTACTGGCAGAGAAACAAGAACTGGTGCGTCATATCAAAGATGAACCGGCCTCGCTCGATCCGGCCAAGGCTGTGGGGTTACCAGAAATTCAGGTCATTCGTGATTTATTTGAAGGGCTGGTTAACCAAAACGAAAAGGGCGAAATTGTGCCTGGCGTTGCCACCCAGTGGAAGAGTAACGATAACCGTGTCTGGACGTTTACGCTGCGTGATAATGCCAAATGGGCCGACGGTACGCCGGTAACGGCACAAGATTTTGTTTACAGCTGGCAGCGTCTGGTTGATCCGAAAACACTGTCTCCGTTTGCCTGGTTTGCGGCGCTAGCCGGGATCAATAATGCGCAGTCGATTATCGATGGTAAAGCCACTCCCGATACGCTGGGCGTTAGCGCGGTAGATGCCCGCACCTTAAGAATTCAGCTGGATAAACCGCTGCCGTGGTTTGCAAATTTAACGGCTAACTTTGCGTTTTATCCGGTACAGAAAGCCAATGTTGAAAGCGGTAAAGAGTGGACGAGACCGGGTCATTTAATCGGTAACGGCGCGTATGTATTAAAAGACCGCGTGGTTAACGAAAAATTGGTGGTGGTACCGAATACGCATTATTGGGATAACGCCAATACCGTGCTGCAAAAAGTCACCTTCCTGCCGATTAACCAGGAATCTGCGGCAACAAAACGTTATCTGGCTGGCGATATTGATATTACGGAATCCTTCCCGAAGAACATGTATCAGAAACTACTGAAGGATATTCCGGGACAGGTTTATACCCCGCCGCAGCTCGGCACCTATTATTATGCGTTTAACACCCAGAAAGGCCCGACGGCTGATTCACGCGTGCGTCTGGCGCTCAGCATGACTATCGATCGTCGTCTGATGGCGGAAAAAGTCCTCGGAACCGGCGAAAAACCAGCCTGGCATTTTACCCCGGATGTCACGGCGGGATTTACGCCTGAACCTTCACCGTTTGAGCAAATGAGTCAGGAAGAGCTGAACGCGCAGGCGAAGACGCTGCTGCGTGCGGCAGGCTATGGACCACAAAAACCGCTAAATCTGACGCTGTTGTATAATACGTCAGAAAACCATCAGAAGATTGCCATCGCCGTCGCGTCAATGTGGAAAAAAAACCTGGGCGTTGATGTTAAGTTGCAAAACCAGGAGTGGAAAACCTACATCGACAGTCGTAATACCGGTAATTTCGATGTTATCCGTGCTTCCTGGGTGGGGGATTACAATGAGCCGTCTACCTTCCTGTCGTTATTAACCTCGACTCACACGGGCAATATTTCGCGGTTTAATAATCCCGCGTACGATAAAGTGTTGACCCAGGCCACGATGGAAAGCACCGAAAAAGCCCGTAATGCGGACTATAATGCGGCAGAAAAAATACTGATGGAGCAGGCGCCAATTGCTCCGATTTATCAGTACACCAATGGTCGTTTAATTAAGCCATGGCTGAAGGGGTATCCGATTACCAACCCTGAAGATGTGGCATACAGCCGCAGCATGTATATTGAGAAGCATTAAATCTGGTATCGGCTGGGGAATTTTCGTGCCAGCCTTTTCCTGTTATTCCGGGGGCTGGTGCTCCCGGCAAATCAGCATTGAATCATCTTCACTCAACACCTCTTTCGTCAGATTACAAAATCCCTGACCCTTTATTTTTTGGTGAAACCGACAGCTATGGCACAGACCAAAGCCTGGCACATTGTGGGTCCGCTGAATTTCTCTTAGTAGTTCGAACAACAGTTCTTTTAGCTGCGTCGCGCGTTCACCCATTGCCGATTCGCCTGCCACTAAAAATGTGGGGGGAAGCAGCGCATCCAGTAAGGTGTTGGCTGACTCAGTTAACTGCAGATGAACGCTGCGTTTATCGCGATCATCCTGCTTGCGCACGATCAACCCTTTGGTTTCCAGAAGCTTAAGCGACTGGGATACCGTACCTTTGGTGAGACCGAGGTAATCCGTCACGCCGAGCGGCGTATTGGAATAGCGGTTGCAGCGCGCCAGATACATTAACGCGCTGAGCTGTACTGGTTGCAGCTCCGACAGTAATGGATGCTGGCGAAACCACATCCGCATCAGGCTAGAAAGCCTGTCCATAACGTCGAAAAGTGACATATCGTGCATAACAAAATCCTCCTCGACATATAGTATCGACTAAAAACTATATTGACAAAGTCTAAATCTATCGTAGTATAAATTATAGTATCGAATCGATACTATAATTCACAGGAGAGATATTATGAGCAAAGCCCGGTTTTATCATGCTGGTTGCCCGGTGTGCGTATCCGCAGAACAAACGCTGCTACAACATCTGTCCCCTGATGTGGAGGTTGATGTCATTCACCTGGGAGAACAGCCTGCTCGGGTGGCAGAGGCTGAGTTGGCTGGCGTGAAGTCTGTTCCGGCGTTGGTCATCGATGGCAATGTGCTGCATATCAACTTCGGCGCACCTATCGAAGCCTTGAAATAACACAAGCGTTCGGGGCGTTGCGCGGGCAATTTCCCGAACATCCGATCGAATGGTCAGGGGCCGTTATGTATTCCACAGAAAAGTATCACCCTGTTGATTGCGACCTTCATGATTATCTGGAGATCGCCTGCTTATACCGCTATATGCTGCGTATTGTGCTCACCGACGGCACAGTCTTTGATGCCAGAGCCGTGACGACACGAACAACGGCAGGTAAAGAGGAGTATTTGGTGGTTGAAAGGCAGGAAAGTCCGCAAAACATTCGTCTGGATTACCTGTCAGCCATCACCGCGTTAACGGCAGGGGCAAAATTTAGCACTGTGCTATTTGCCTCTGTGACTCGTTGACGTCACAGAGAGAGCGTTACACGGTATAAATCCGGATGTCGTGCGCCTGAAAAGCGGTGCCATACTGTTTGCTTATGTTTTCCTCTACCACTATCACATCGATTTCGCTGCTCTGAGCGACCACATATCGGGCCACTGCGGGGATCTTATCTGCCGTCAGCGCGACAATGGTTTCATTGCACTGCTTAATCACCGCTCTCTTGAACTCACAGTCGGCATAGTCAAACCCGGTTAAACCGGATTCCGGTGCCATTGCGCAGCCGCCAATAAATCCTTGGTCAAACAAAATGCCCTGCACCTGGGTTATCGCGGTGGTGCCTACACTTCCACCGGATGAGCGCTGTATCGGGCCACCGAGGATTATGACATCGTACAACGGTTTCTTGAGCAGAGCGGTGGCTATTTCCGGAGAATTAGTCACAACGGTCAAAGCAAGCTCGGCGGGTAACGCTTCAGCCATCGCCAGATTGGTGGTTCCGCTATCAATAAAGATACAGCTGCCGGATTTGACCAGTCGGGCACAGCGTTGCGCGAGGCTACTCTTTTTCGCCGTATTTTTCGTTTTCCTCACCGACATATCTTCAGATTCCGGCAAAGAAATGACGGCGCCACCGTACACTTTTTTGCAGACACCTTCTTTACTTAGCTCATGCAAATCCCGACGAATTGTGTGTTCTGACACGCCGAGTCGACCGGCAAGCTCGGAACAGACAACCCTACCGTTTTCCTGCAGGATTTGATAAATCAGCGACTGACGTTGTTCCGGGAATGCAGCATAATCGAGCATCAAAACTCCTGGTAAAATAAATATCGAGCAACAATAATCATGATCGTGCATTATGACTGGTATTGTCAATGTCCCTTAATGGGCGTGTTTGAGAGAGGCAGGTGATGAAGATTGCACATATGGCGCTGTGGACACAGGATCTCGAGCGGCAGGCCCGTTTCTGGGTCACCTTTTTTGGCGGTGAGATTAACGAAAAATACGCCAGTAAAACTAATCCCGGGTTTGAATCCTATTTTGTCAAAATTGGCGAGAGTATTGCGATTGAGTTAATGACTAAACCCAGCCTGAGCCAGGTGGTGCCCGACAATAACACCACCGGGTGGGTACATCTGGCGATCTCTGTTGGTGGGGTAGAGAACGTCGACTCAATATCAATGCGCGCCAAACAGCAGGGGATCCTCGTCTCCGGTCCGCGTACCACTGGAGATGGCTATTACGAAGCGGTCATTCACGATCCCGACGGCAATTTAATTGAGATTGTTGCATAACGCGAGTTGGTTTGGGCATATCGCGGTGGAAATCCCGGCTCCAGGCGCCTCGAACGAATGGCTGGAACCCGTGGCCGACGAAGAATACAACCCACTTCCCTGATTGATAGACTAATAAGACGCGGGGTTCCGCGCCTTATGCCTTTTAATGAGCAGAAGCCTGAGGCTGAGGATTATCCATATACAGCGTCTGGCTGGGGAAGGCAAAGTCAGCGCCGTTTTCCTGGACCAGGGTGATAATTTTCAAATAAACATCCTGCTGTACGGCAAGCCACTCCTGCCACACGGTTGTCTTGGTGAAGCAGTAAACCATAATATTCAGCGAAGAATCGGCAAACTCATTAAAGTAGACCAGTAGGGTCTGCTTCTGGTCAATTCCAGGGTGATTTTGCAGCATTTGTCTGATCGCATCGACAATCGTGCTTATTTTATCGGCATCCTCATACCGCAACCCGATCACCGTTTTTATCCGTCGATTGCTCATCCTGCCCGGGTTTTCTACGCTAATTGATGAGAAAATCGAATTGGGCACATACAGGGGACGATGATCGAAGGTGTTTATTTTGGTCATCCGCCAGCCAATTTCGGTCACCGTACCTTCGATGTTTCTGTCCGGGGAGCGGATCCAGTCACCGATGCTGAACGGTCTGTCAAAATACAGCATGATACCTGAGAAGAAATTGCTCAGAATATCTTTCCCCGCCATACCGACAGCAATACCACCGATACCGCCGAAGGTTAACAGGCCAGACAGGCTCATACCAAAATGCTCGCCGTACAGTAAAACGATGGCGACGACGATCGTAATCTTAATAATACGCGACAGGATCCGCGCACTGGTAATGTCCCGGCCTTTGTTGATCTGCGTTTTTTCAAACTGGTTAATCACCAGAAAGAGCTTTGTAGTTAAAATCAATGCAATCAACGAGGTACAAAGAAAATCGACCACACTGGGCGAGACAAATGTCAGTTTATAGCTGTCGATAACGTTATTGGCGATGCTGCCAAACGTACCGATAATAATGGCATAGACGAAAAACTGCGCCGCGTGGAATATAAATCCTTTGCAGTGTTTTTCACTACGATGAAACCAGACGCTCATCAGCACTAATGCTGCACAGCAACTGAGAATGACCGTCAGATTAAAGGCATTATTCATAAACAATTTAGCGATCATGATTCTCCCTGGCTACTCCGTGTTAGCAAAATATCATCTGACATCCTGATCCTCAGGTATTTTACCTGTAACAGGCTGTCATATCATTCATCATGAGGAGATAGAAATAATACAATTAGCGCTATTTTCAGTTGAATAACGCGGGTGTCAACCCCGTAGGCAGTTTATGTAGCAGACAGTGAGTTGATGTCATGGTATTGTTATTGCAAAGTGACAATATTTTCATCTGCACAAGAAAAGGACGAGACTATGATCATGGCTAAGCTGAAGACAGCTAAGGGAAGAAAATTTCTGTTGTGTCTGCTTGGGGTGTTTATCATCGCCGCATCGGTGGTGACGCGTGCCACTATAGGTGGGGTGATTGAACAGTACAATATCCCGCTGTCTGACTGGACGGCTTCCATGTATGCCATCCAATCGGCAATGATTGGCGTCTACAGTATGGTGTTTACTATTCTGCTGGCAATCCCGCTTGGGATCTATTTCCTTGGCGGCGAGGATAAGCACTAAGCGCTTATGATGCCGGATGACATCGTCATCCGGCAGGTTGCTGCGTGATCAATCGTCTTCGTCGTCCAGTTCAACCGGCGTCTGATACTGATCGGGCTTAATGACCAGCAGATCGCAGCGTAGATGGTCGATGACCTGTTCCGCCGTATTGCCAAGGAATGCGGCAGAAATGCCGGTGCGCCCCACGGTACCCAGTACTACGATACCCGCCTGTAAATGCTCTGCCAAATCAGGAATGACCTCTTCAGGCAATCCTTTTTCAACGTGCGTGACTTTCTCATCGATGCTGAATTTCTGACGCAATGCCTTCATGGCCAGCAGGTGCTGTCCGCGAATCGCGTCGTTATAAACGCTAGGGTCAAACTCAGGCAGTTCAATGGCGATGTTGATTGGGGTAACAGGGTAAGCCCCCACCAAATGTACTTCGGTATGGTTAACCTGATCTGCGAGCATCAGCGTTTCTTTGACCAGCTTTTCGTTAAGCGCGTTGTGATACGCTTCTTCGCTGGCCAGGTTGACGGCAACCAGTGCCTTCCCGCCTTCCGGCCATGGTTGGTCTTTGACCATCCACACCGGACTTGGGCATTTACGTAATAAATGCCAGTCGGTTGGGGTGAAAATCACCGCCTCCAGGCGGTCGTGCTGGTGCGCCATTTTAAGGACCAGGTCATGCTTAGCACTGATGACTTCCTGGATGATGGCTTCGAAGGGACGGTTGTGCCAGACCACTTTAATATCAACAGGAATACCTGCATCAATATAGTATTTCGCTTGCTCGCGTATCCATGCCGTTCGCTGACTGATAACGCCTTGACGCATTGCCGTCCGCTCATCGGGCGACAACAGGGTAGTCATCTCATAGGAAAAGTCATAGATCGGCAAAAAGGCTTTAATTTTGCCACCAATCCGTTGATGCAAATAAACAGCTCGCCGTAATGCAGGTTGATCGTCCTGGTTCGGATCGATGACCACCAGCATGTTTTGATACATAGCCATACAGGGTCTCCTTACAACTGTCACCGCAGTTTGTCATTAAAAGAGTAACCCAATAATGTGGATTGAAACAGGGGAGAACCTCCTGCCAGATCAATAAATCGGGAGAATCCCGGTTTTTTGTCCGTATCCCACGAAATGAGAGCAACTGTTCTTAGCCGTTGTAACCCTTTGATGCCAGAACGGGTTGAGATTTCTCGTCAATTTAAAAAAACTCATCGAGCATCAAATGAAACTGCAACTTTTTCAGATCAGGGGTTGCGATGCCATATGTATGAAAAAGTCTATTCTGTAAAGACGGTGAAAAATCACCGAGACAGTTCCAGATAATGGCAAGATCCTGGTATCGATCGGCGATACCAACGCGACCAACATCAATACAACCCACCACTTCACCCTGGCTAATAATAAGGTTATCCAGTGAGAAGTCTCCGTGCGTCACCACGGAGTCGGGCGAGAAGGGTAAAAGGGACTGCATCTCATTCCAGACGTGTTCAACAGACCACCCCTTGCGCTCATCATCAAAATCATCAGCATCAACCAGACCGCTATTCATTCGTGTTTGCGCCAATGCGAGCCGAAACAAATGATCGCTGTTAAAAGGACAGTGGCTTACAGGGATCTGGTGTAACCGCTGCAGGAATACAGCAAGTGCATCAACAATACTATTCTGTGCAGCAGGGTATTCTTCTAACATCTGGAACGCAGTCTTGCCGGGTATCGCTGTTGTGAGTAGCAGCGCTTCATCCCCTGTGCGGGTAAAATGCTTGATAGCCGGAAGTGGTAAATAAGCCTTCAGCCAGTTAAGTCGGATCATTTCATCTGTAATATCGTCGGCAACGGTCCCTCTACCTTGCTTCAGGTACAATTCCGGCGCACCAGCTTTACTATACAATCGATAAATGGCTGCGCCAGATTGACCGACATGATCACGCGCCCATTGATAGCCCTTCAGGTCAGCGTCCAGACTTGTATGTAATTGCAGAGCTGAGCACTGCTTTTCCCTTTGAATATAATTCATAACATTCCTTTGTATTGTGACTGACTCATAGCGGATGCATTTGTTGTAAGCAGAAAACGGATACCAGACGGGCAAAGCGGAAAAGAGTCGATGAATGATGATTAGAGCAGAAGAGAACCTTCTGCCAGATCGTTAAATTGGGAACATTTAGCGATGTGACAGAAGGGTAATAGCGATGCTTGCAGAACGATTACGCTACGTTGCGCGAATGGCCAGCAAGAACAGCCAGCGCGTCGCTATTCTCGATAGTGATATATTTGCCTTTCACCGCTAGCATGCCGCTTTTCTGGAATCGACCCAGCAGACGACTGATGGTTTCTACCGTGAGGCCGAGATAGTTACCAATATCTCCGCGAGTCATGGTCAGGCGGAATTCGCGAGGCGAGAATCCACGTTGGGCAAAACGACGGGACAAATTGTAGATGAAGGCCGCTAAACGTTCTTCTGCGTTCTTCTTCGACAGCAACAGGATCATGTCCTGATCGCCTTTGATCTCGCCGCTCATCAGACGCATCATCTGCTGACGCAGATTCGGCATCTTACCGGACAGATCGTCCAGGGTCTCGAATGGGATTTCACAGACCATTGAGGTTTCCAGCGCCTGTGCAAAGCTCGGATGATGACCGCTACCGATGGCGTCAAAACCGACTAAATCGCCGGCCAGATGGAAACCGGTAATTTGCTCATCGCCTTGTTCGGTAATGGTATAGCTTTTAATCGTTCCGGAGCGGATAGCATAGAGTGATTTAAGTTCATCGCCTGCTTTAAAGAGCGTCTGCCCCTTTTGGATAGGCTTTTTGCGCTCAATGATATTATCGAGCTGGTCAAGCTCGTGCTCGTTAAGTGTGAACGGGATGCAAAGCTGGCTGATGCTGCAATCCTGGCAATGGATAGCACAACCGCCAGACTGAATGCGCCGTATAATTCGCTTTTCCGGGATCATAGGTCTGCTCAAGCCGTAATTGATATTTGTCAATTTTAACATCTTTTTGGTGAGCACGTAAGCCTGACCTACCCCTAAGAGAGAATAATTCAGGCATAAGCGAGTTGAATGTTTGTATCTGTTTGATTAACCGCACTTTATCTGCGGTTGCTTTATGTAGAAGTGTGATGAATAAGGCATTAATTGCCTGGATTCTAGAGTAGCAAATAGCCTTCATGGCGCAATAACCACTCTTTTCGCTGCACGCCACCTGCATATCCGGTCATGGTACCGTTGCGTCCAATCACGCGATGGCAGGGAACAACGATGCTGACTGGGTTAGAACCGTTTGCCGCACCCACGGCCCTGGCGGCACCGGGACGCCCCAGTTGTTCGGCCAGTTGCCCATAGTGCATCACCTGACCACAGGGGATCGCGCGTAGTGCTTGCCAGACTTCCCGCTGAAACGGGGTACCTGCGGTGGCCGTTTCCAGTGTGTCAATAATGCCCAGATTCCCCGCGAAATATTCAGACAACTTATCGCTTAACCCCCCGGGGTTTTTTGCGGCAATGCGCTGGTAGCCTTCAGCGCGATAATGAATATCCAGCAGCTGTTCCATACGATCGCTGTGCTGATCCCATTCGATGGCGCGCAGGCGAAATTGTTCATCGCAAATCACCCACAGTGGACCTAGCGGTGTTGCAATGGTGTCTTCAAGTAAATTAAGCATCCGTTTCTCTCAATACCGGCGGGACAATACCCGTGTCATCTGGCGGGCTTACACCTTATCACGCCAAGGATATTCACAGCTATACCCCCTAAGATCCACGACTTAAACCACCGAGTAGAATCGCCTGATTATTGGAGATAGCTGTAAACCGTTGTCGGTATAGTTGTCGGTATAATAGTGCGCAGTTATGATAATGACCGTCGCAAAATGCTGGAGGATGAAACATGAACCCCGATGACGCATCATTGTTTCTGGACGCTATGGGGGATGTTGAACCTCTGAAAGGCTGTACTGATATCCACTGGCAGCCTTCGCGCAATCCTCGTGCGCCAGCGCGTATTGATACGCTGCAGTTGGATAATTTTCTCTCGACGGGTTTTCTGGAGATCGTACCGTTGAACGAACCGCTGGCATTTCATCGCGAGGGGGTACAGCAGGGCGTTACCGATAAGCTGAGGAGCGGAAAGTATCCCCAGCAGGCGAGTCTCAATCTTTTGCGTCAGCCGGTCGAAACATGTCGTCAGATGTTATTCAGTTTTATCCATCAGGCCCTACAGGAGGGGCTGCGCAACGTTCTCATTATTCATGGCAAGGGACGAGACGATAATTCCCATGCCAATATCGTGCGCAGCTACGTGGCGCGTTGGTTGACGGAGTTTGACGACGTGCAGGCGTACTGCAGTGCACTGCCGCACCATGGTGGTAGCGGGGCATGTTATGTTGCACTTCGCAAAACGGCGCAGGCCAAACAGGAAAACTGGGAGCGCCATGCAAAACGCAGTCGTTAACGGCTGCGATCTCAGGCTGCCAGCACCCGGTTTCTGCCTTCGTTCTTGGCTTTGTATAACGCGTCGTCCACGCGTTTGAACAATTCATCAATGCTTTCATTCGCTTCGTGTCGTGCCACGCCGATGCTGACGGTAAAGCGGGGAAGGCCCGGGAGGCTGACACGGGCAACCGTCGCACGTAGGGTTTCTGCCAGATTAAGTGCAACATCGAGAGATGTACGTGGCAGGAGCAGCAAAAATTCTTCACCTCCCCAACGAAAGACCAGATCGTCTTTACGCGCGCAGGCTTCCAGCGTGCGAGCCAGCGCGCAAAGCACCTCATCGCCCTTCAAATGACCGAAGAGATCGTTAATGCTCTTAAAACGATCGGTGTCGATCAGTAACAAGCTATAGTCCTGCGTCAGCGGCATAGCGTGCGTTTGTTCAGCTTCAGTGATGTGATAAAAATGCCTGCGATTGAATAATCCGGTTAAGGCGTCACGCAGTGCAGCCCGTTCCAGTTCCTGCTCAAGGCGTTTTTGCTCGGTAATATCGTGAATAATGCATAGCATCAGTTTATTACCGTAAATCTCGATGGGGCCAGCGTAGGTTTGCACGTGACGAGTGCTGCCGTCGGCCAGTTTGTGGACAAAATGTAAGGGCTTATGGCCGCCAGGCAGATGCGCAATTTTATGCATCACCGGTAAGACGTGACGCCCCAGCATGTTAATTTCCCAGGTATGTTTCTGGCACATCACGTCATGGCTGTAACCATAAAAATTCAGTGCACTGAGGTTGGCGTCGACAATCAGCCCATCGCGAGACGGATCGATGAGCAGCATCGGCGCTGAGTTTGTCAGGAAAAAACGCGCGTAAAATCCCTGTTTCTTACGTTGGTAATTGGCGGAACGACTGGCTTTAAGCCCTTGTGCCGCCGGGGTTTCAATACCTTCAAAAAGAATGACGTCACCGCAATTAGCCAGATCTCTGATCGACAGACGGCAGGCCTGGGCAATTTCCTCTCCGTTCCGGCAAACTGTGAGAATTTCCACAATGTCATGCTGATTTTTCAGGTCGCTGAGATACTGGGTTAAGTCTGCCTGAGCATGGGTCGAAAACACCCCCTTCCTGAGGCGTGAGAAATCCGCAGCTTGCATGATTTCCCGCGCTACGGTATTGGCGAATACCAGGTCCTCGGTATAGGGCGAAACGAGCCAGACCGGAATGGTTAATAAATCCAGTGAATGCAGTTCGTTTGTGCTCATCGATAATCCCGTTATCTTCATTGGCTATGTTGCCGACCGACTGGCAACTAATATTTCTTTTTCAGTCTCACACGATATTGATTTCTGGTGAGACAATGCCTGTGCGGCCAGTATCGGTTTTACGCTGTTTTCTGTGTGCATCAATTCATGGATCTGATGTGCGGGCAGGGGCTTAGCAAACAGAAAACCTTGTAAAACTCTGCATCCCATTTGGGTGAGGAGTATTTCCTGCTCATGTGTCTCTATACCCTCAGCCACTACGCACATATTCATCGAGTGGGCTATGTCAATAATAGTAGACACGATTTTTGTATTTTTGCTGTTCTCACTAATATCTTTGACAAATATTCTGTCAATTTTTAATTCCCGCGCCGGGAGTGACTTTAACATCAGGATATTTGAATAACCGGTGCCAAAATCATCAATAGAAATGGTGATGCCGAGTGCAGAAAATGCATTCAAAACGTCGACGCTATGCTTTAAATTTTTAAGGGCTGTACTTTCAGTCAGTTCCAGCGTTAATTGTGTCGGTGATAGCTGATATTGCGCGAGAGCATTGCAGACAATATCGACGATATCATGCTGTTCAAACTGGGCGGATGAAAGATTTACGGCGAGCGTCCACTGGCTATGACCTTGCAACGCCCATTGGTGTAACTGAAAACAGGCCTGATGAATAACCCAGTCACCGACTGGAATGATCAGACCTGTCTCCTCAAGCGCGGGAAGAAATTCAGCAGGCAGCAGCATGCCGCGCTCGGGGTGGTGCCAGCGAAGGAGTGCTTCAAATCCGGTCAGCGTATGATCGCCTGCGGTATATTTAGGCTGATACCATAGCTCGAATTGATTACGCTCAATCGCCTGCGACAGTTCCTGTAAAAACGTCGGTGGCGTATCTGCGATTGCCTCCATATCTGGCGTGTATATTGCCCAACCGTTTCTGCCAGCCTGTTTAACATGGTACATCGCCATGTCAGCCTTCACTTTTAACTCATGCAACGTTGCGCCATGTTCAGGATAAATACTGCTTCCTGCGCTTAACGACACCCGAAGAGAATGTCCACATAGCGTAAACGGCTCTTTGATAACATTGGCAATACGGGCCAGCAGGTTGGAGATAGCCTCTCTGCCGCTATTCGGAACCAGCAGCATGAATTCATCCCCACCCAACCTTGCGAGGGTCATAGTGTCATCAAGACAGGTATAGATGCGTTGAGTACTGGCGATCAGCAGTTGATCGCCCATGTGATGACCCCAGGTGTCGTTGACCACTTTGAACCGATCGAGATCAATAAAGACCAGCGCAAAAGGGTGTTGATGCAGCCTGGAATACTGCAGGCAGGCCTGTAGGCAGGCATCGATCTGGGTGCGGTTGGCAAGCCCAGTCAGCGGGTCAAAGTGGACCTGATGTTCGAGCTGACAGTTTAATTGATGCAAATTATCTGCCAGTCGTGATGTCCGTAGTTGGGCGTCCACCATCGAAATCACCAGCATTATCCCCAGGATCACCATCGTTATGGCGCTGACCCAAATGGAGAGTTCCAGCGTGGAGATCCCCTCGTGCGCGGTGTGCGTGACGTGAGTGAAAGTTGCAGCACTCATCCCGGTGTAATGCATAGACGCAATAGCCAGCGCCATAATGAGCGCGGCAATAAGGCGGTTGATCAACGCGCGCCGGGTATTTTGGCGTAAATGAAACGCCAGCCATAAACCCACGCCCGACGCCACGACGGCAATGACCACAGAGAGCAGAATAAGCCTGCGATCCCAGATAATTGCCACATGTTCAATAATGGCCGCCATGCCAACGTAGTGCATTGCCACTACGCCAGTGCTTAATAGACTCGTGGCGACAACCAGGCGTTTTGTTGAAAGCGTCTGACCCGATATGGCGATATTGATGGCAAACGTTGCACTTACAAGAGCAATGAGAAAAGAGCACGCGGTGAGTACGAAATGATAATTTATCGACATGCTCATTTTCATGGCCAGCATACCAATAAAATGCATTGACCAGATCCCCAGACCTAGCGTCGCACCACCGGATAACCGCCAGAAGGTCGATTCTCGTCGACTGGAGATTGCCACTTTTCCCGCACTGTCGAGAGCAATAAAAGAGGCAATAAAAGCGACTACAAAGGAAATCCCAATCAGTACAGGGTCCCACGACACGTGCAACATCGTACTACCTATAGATAAAAAGTCGTGATGTTAAATCTAGCAGGTTTTGTCAAGTTAACCCGATAAAACCAGGAATAGTCTTAATATTTCATCATGAGTATTAGCTTGAACCTCTCAAAATAGGAAATATTCTATTTTCGCTTATGTAAACATTCACCATATTTATGTTTTTGCGCATTTTGTGTTCGTGGTGTGCTCCTCATCACAATAATCTGAACGTTGGTGCGGTGACCCGCTTTGGCAGAGAAAAATGCGGCATTAATGAAAATCTAAACTGTAATAATACGCCTTAAGTGAAAGTGGGGTAGGGTCCAATTGAAAATTAAGGTTTCTGCGTAAGCGAATGGTAATCTGTATCGCAACTGCTATAAAAATTACTACCCGTATTTATATTATTTCTTGGTGAGCAGAGCTGAAATGTTGAAGAATATAAGCGTCAGGACATTTATTATTTCATTTGTGACATTAACACTTTTTATTCTCAATGTGATGGAGTTATTATTATCCACAGAGATTGATACTATTATTTATACTGACGTAGTGAGTCTGATCTCGATATTATGTCTGTGGTGGTACATGACAAAATATCTCGTTGAACCAATCAATACCGTCAAAAAAAGCATAGAAGAGGTCACGTCAGGGAATTTGGCGATCAGTATTCCTGAGTTCGGAAATAATTGCGCCGGGCGACTTATTCCGGGTATCAATAGCTTATCGAGTAATATTTCTGCGTTAGTCAGCGAAATCCGCACTTCTTCACGCACGGCGATGATGCTCTCTGAACAACTTGCGGACCGCAGTGCAGCGCTGTCGGTTAAAACGGAGCAGCAATCAGGGGCGTTAACGCAAACCTCTGCCAATATGGATGAGATAGCCATCAGTACACGTAATAATGCTGAGAATACGCAGTTGGCCAGTGCCCAGGCGAATATCGCTACACACTCTGCCCGTCAGGGGGGCGAATTAATGGTACAGGTTGCGACCAATATGCGCTCTATCACCGAATGCGCGCAGCAGATGACGGAAATCATCGCCCTGATCGATGGCATTGCTTTTCAGACGAATATTCTGGCATTAAACGCAGCTGTGGAATCAGCACGAGCAGGTGAGCACGGCAAGGGGTTTTCCGTGGTAGCGGGAGAAGTGAGGACGCTGGCCCATCGTAGTGCTGAAGCAGCAAAGAGTATTAAACGGCTGATTGATGAAACTCATTATAACGTGCGCGAAGGGGCGGCTATTGTCCGCGAAGCCGAAAAAAATATGCAGGATATCGTGGGCGGCGCCGGGCAATTGGACCAATTGATGGGGGAGATATTAACCACCACGCGGGAACAGGAGAAGGGTATCGTTAAGATTACCCAGGCCCTGGCAGAGTTGGAAAACGTGACTCAAAGTAATGCCATCATGGTCGATGAGTTATCGGATTCATCTGCCATTCTGAAAAATCAGGTAAACGACCTGCAGTCACGAACACATAAATTTCATTTAAGTAACACTCCGGAAAAAGAATTTTTCCCACAACCTCACGGCACCGTAACACCTTCGGGGTTCAGCCGACGGGATAAATACGGTCATTCATTCTAATCCTGTCGTCACCCGCGCCGACGTCGTCGGCGTTTTCATTTTTATTTAACTTTTCTGAATCATTTCAGCACAATGGGATAATGAGATATTGCTTAACATAATCTGCAGGCTAGACTAACGAAAAAGACTGAATGACTGTGGAGGCGCTGTGGAAGCCATTAGGGGAGCGGACGTTAATGTGCCGGATGCCGTGTTTGCCTGGCTACTGGATGGCCAGGGCGGAGTAAAACCGCTGGAAGATAACGATGTGATCGATGCTCAGCATCCCTGCTGGTTGCATCTTAATTATACCCATTCTGATAGCGCGAAGTGGTTGGCGACGACGCCTCTGCTTCCTAATATTGTGCGCGATGCGCTGGCCGGTGAAAGTACGCGCCCACGAGTCAGCCGGATAGGGGAAGGCACGCTGATCACCCTGCGGTGTATTAATGGCAGCACGGATGAGCGTCCAGACCAACTGGTGGCAATGCGTTTATATATGGATGAGCGGCTGATTGTCTCGACGCGTCAGCGTAAAGTGCTGGCGTTGGATGATGTGATCAGCGATTTGCAAGAAGGAACGGGGCCGAATGACTGTGGCAGTTGGTTGGTGGATGTCTGTGACGCGTTAACCGATCATGCCAGTGAGTTTATTGAACAGCTGCACGACAAAATTATCGATCTGGAAGACAATTTACTCGATCAACAAATCCCACCGCGCGGCTTTCTGGCACTGTTGCGTAAGCAACTGATCGTCATGCGGCGCTATATGGCTCCACAGCGAGATGCCTATGCACGTCTGGCGAGCGAACGACTGCCGTGGATGACCGACGATCAGCGGCGCCGGATGCAGGATATCGCCGACAGGCTGGGAAGAGGGTTGGATGAGATTGACGCCTGTATTGCCCGGACCGGTATCATGGCGGATGAAATTGCGCAGGTGATGCAGGAATCGTTGGCTCGCAGAACCTATACCATGTCGTTGATGGCGATGGTCTTTCTACCCAGCACATTCTTAACCGGATTGTTTGGCGTTAACCTTGGGGGAATTCCCGGTGGCGGCTGGCAGTTTGGTTTCTCATTGTTCTGTATTCTGTTAGTGCTCCTGATTGGTGGTGTTACTTTATGGTTGCATCGTAGTAAATGGTTGTAACAGCAACGTTTTTTACCGCCTCTGATGGGCGAAAACGTTTAATATTTTGAGCGAGGTCAATAAACTCTCTACCTATTCGGGGCAATATCTCTCTCGCAGGTGAATGCAACGTCAAGCGATGGGCGTTGCGCTCCATATTGTCTTACTTCCTTTTTTGAATTACTGCATAGCACAATTGATTCGTACGACGCCGACTTAGATTAGTCGGCTTTTTTTTGCCTGCAGGAAATGAGCGTCTACCCTAAAAGAGTCAACCTGAATGACTGGAGGGAATATGACCCGTCTCACGCTATTGCTACCGTTGCCCACACTCAACACCGACTCTGTACCGACCGATCCGGTACCTATTCCTGACCCGATACCTCGTCCGCAGCCGATGCCTGATCCACCGCCGGATGAAGAACCGATTAAATTGTCGCATCACGGGCGCAGATCTGCGAGGATACGCGCCTGCTAATTGTAAGTTCTTACCGCGAGATTAAATTGTGACCGCTTTTTCTACCCTGAATGTTTTACCTGCCGCTCAACTCGAGAATCTTAACGAGCTGGGTTATCTTGAAATGACGCCTGTTCAGGCCGCTGCGCTACCGGCGATCCTGGCAGGAAAAGATGTTCGCGTGCAGGCAAAAACCGGCAGTGGCAAAACGGCCGCGTTTGGTCTTGGACTGTTACAGCACATTGATGCCGCGCTGTTTCAGACGCAGTCGCTGGTCCTATGCCCCACACGTGAACTGGCTGACCAGGTCGCGGGCGAACTGCGTCGATTAGCGCGTTTCCTGCCGAATACCAAGATATTAACGTTGTGCGGTGGGCAACCTTTTGGCGCACAGCGTGATTCTTTGCAACATGCGCCACATATTATTGTCGCCACGCCGGGCAGATTGCTCGACCACCTGCAAAAAGGTACCGTGTCGCTGGAAGCCCTGAATACACTGGTAATGGATGAAGCCGATCGCATGCTGGATATGGGCTTTAGCGATGCCATTGATGAGGTGATCCGCTTTGCGCCTGCGTCACGCCAAACGCTGCTGTTTTCGGCGACCTGGCCGGAAGCGATTGCCGCAATCAGTGGCCGGGTGCAGCAAAATCCGTTAACGATTGAAATCGATACGGTAGATGCGCTACCGGCGATTGAACAACAGTTTTTTGAAACCTCCACACACGGCAAAATATCGTTGCTGCAAAAGTTGCTGAGTCAGCATCAGCCGGCATCGTGCGTTGTCTTCTGTAACACCAAAAAAGATTGCCAGGCCGTGTGCGACGCGTTGAATGCCGCAGGACAAAGTGCGCTGTCACTACATGGCGACCTGGAGCAGCGCGATCGCGATCAGACGCTGATTCGTTTCGCTAACGGTAGCGCGCGCGTGCTGGTGGCAACCGATGTTGCAGCACGTGGCCTCGATATTAAATCGCTTGAGCTGGTGGTGAACTACGAACTGGCATGGGATCCGGAGGTGCATGTACACCGTATTGGACGTACTGCGCGTGCGGGTAACAGCGGCCTGGCCATCAGCTTCTGTGCGCCAGAAGAAGCCCAGCGTGCCAATATTCTTTCTGAAATGCTGCAACTTAAGCTGAACTGGCTACCTGCACCTGGCAACGGTTCAATTGTGCCGCTTGAGGCCGAGATGGCGACGCTGTGCATTGATGGCGGCAAAAAGGCAAAAATGCGTCCGGGTGATGTTCTGGGGGCATTGACCGGTGATATGGGGCTGGATGGGGCCGACATTGGTAAGATTGCCGTGCATCCGATGCATGTCTACGTGGCCGTTCGTCAGTCCGTGGCGCATAAAGCGTGGAAGCAGTTACAAAACGGTAAGATTAAAGGCAAAACCTGTCGGGTTCGCCTGTTGAAATAAATGTCCGTTGGAGTGCCTGATGGTGCTCTACTTATCCGGCCTACAGGCGTTTATGCATGTCGTAGGCCGGATAGGACGTTTACGTCGCCATCCGGCATGATAAATTACTTCACTTCAACCACGTTCAGGCGTAACTCATCCAGCTGATTTTCATCTTCTTCCGGCTGCCAGCCAGCAGGTTGCAGCGGGATCTCTTCGCGATCGAACGCTAAGTCACCGCCGTCAACGACCGCTGAGCCGTGTTTAATACCTTTAAAGTCGAACAGATTGATATCGCTAAGATGCGAAGGCACCACGTTCTGCATTGCGCTGAACATGGTTTCAATACGGCCCGGGTAGCGTTTATCCCAGTCACGCAGCATGTCAGCAATCACCTGACGCTGCAGGTTCGGTTGTGAACCGCACAGGTTACACGGAATAATCGGGTAGCCTTTGGCTTCTGCAAAACGCTCAATGTCTTTTTCACGGCAATAGGCCAGCGGACGAATGACGATATGTTTTCCGTCGTCGCTCATCAGCTTCGGTGGCATACCTTTCATTTTCCCGCCGTAAAACATGTTTAAAAACAGCGTTTGCAGGATATCGTCGCGGTGGTGTCCCAGCGCAATTTTCGTGGCACCGAGTTCGGTTGCCGTGCGGTACAGAATGCCGCGGCGCAGGCGAGAGCACAGTGAGCAGGTTGTTTTCCCTTCCGGAATTTTGTCTTTGACGATCCCGTAGGTATTCTCTTCGACAATTTTGTACTCGACGCCCAGTTGTTCCAGATACTCCGGCAGAATGTGTTCCGGGAAACCGGGCTGTTTCTGATCCAGGTTAACCGCAACCAGAGAAAAACTGATCGGCGCGCTTTTCTGCAAATTGCGCAGGATCTCCAGCATGGTGTAGCTGTCTTTCCCACCGGAAAGGCACACCATAATGCGATCGCCATCTTCAATCATGTTGAAGTCGGCAATCGCTTCGCCCACGTTACGACGCAGACGCTTTTGTAATTTGTTCAGGTTATACTGATCTTTCTTGCTAATTTCTTGATTTTGCGACATTTAATAGAGGCTCAATTCATAGTGTGGCATCAGAAGAGAATGCATCACGCCGGATTGTCCGGCAAAAGAAGTCTGATATAAAAACTGTGGCGTGTATGGTACGGATAAGCGGGAAAAATGTCAGCACATTTAGGTCAGGAATCGCGGGGTAAAAGAGGTAGAAATGAAAAGCCCGCAGCGATGTGCGGGCCAGAAAACTTAGCGGACGACCAGAACCGAACACTCCGCATGCCGCACTACAGCTGCGGCGTTGGAGCCAAGCAGATAAGTGGTGATGTCAGGTCGGTGCGAGGCAATAATGACCATATCTGCGGGTAATTTCCTGGCAAGCTCCAGAATTTTATCTTTTGGCGAACCTTCAACGACATGAACGTGAATTCTGTCTGCCGGGATATTGAACTTCTTGATCATCTCTTCCAGTTGAGATTTCGCTTCGGCCTTAAGATCGTCCATGGCCGGCAACTCAGCCGAGTAGGCCAGTCCAAGCGAAGCATAATAGGGCAATGACGGAATAACGGTCAGAAAATGGACCTGTGCATCGTCAATTCTTGCCTCGGCTTCTACATGGGCAATAACACGTTGAGTTAATTCTGAGTCTGAAATATCGATGGGTACAAGAATCGTTCTGTTCATAAAACCTCCTGTTTAAGTATCCTCCTAAAGCTTACCGCGTAATGGCACTTTATGTACAATGACAGAGATCACATTTTGGCATCACTTTATTTTGAGTTCAGGGAACTTGCCTTTTATTACGCCATCGTAAAACCGGCCTTTTGAGACCACTGTCAGGAAATCTCGAAAGATACGCGCCGGGACCGCGTGATATTGCAGGATTTCCGTATGGTGAAAACGAATTTCTAACGTGCGGGATGATTCGTCATAACCGACGGATGCAATACGGGATGATTTAACGGGGTGATGATTCATTGCAGGCATCCTCTGCGGCGAGTGTGAAGGCAATATATCATCTATCAGGGATGTGTTTTAACGCAACAGATATAATGTTTTGATCTAGATAAAACGCAATTACGGCGCAGGGGGTGGGAGTAGCCCGCTGTTTCCAGCGGGCTGACAGATTAGAACTGGTAAACCATACCCAGTGCTACAGTGTCATCGGTAGAGATGTCATTTTGGGTGTAGAAGCTGTCGTCTTCATCCAGCAGGTTGATTTTGTAATCAACGTAGGTGGAGAAGTTTTTATTGAAGTAGTAAGTCGCACCTACGGAAGCATATTTAACCAGATCTTTGTCACCGCTGGTGCCTGCAGGACTTGCTGCATTTCCTGGCATGGACAGATCCTGGCCTTTAGACATCAGGAAAGAAACTTCCGGACGCAGACCGAAGTCGAACTGGTATTGCGCAGTCACTTCAAAGTTCTGCGTTTTGTTGGCAATAGTATTATTGCTACCGTCTGAGCCGCCATAAGGGGTCATATTACGGGTTTCAGAGTACATGGTTGCCAGGTAGATGTTGTTGGCGTCGTATTTCAGGCCAGCAGTCCAAGCATCAGCTTTGTCGCCGCCAGCGGTAGAGTGATTAACCTGCTCGTTGGTACGGTCAGAAGAGGTATATGCCGCACCGAAGCTGACGCCCATACCCAGATCGTAGGTAGAAGACAGACCGAAGCCGTCACCGTTGGAGTTCTTCATATTACGATCGTCACCACCGTTATTGGTGCCTTCTTGCTCCGGTGACTGATTTTCGTTCGCGCCCTGGTACTGCAACGCCACGTTCAGACCATCAACCAGGCCGAAGAAATCGGCGTTACGGTAGGTTGCTACGCCGTTGGCACGACCGGTCATGAAGTTATCGGCTTTGGTGTAAGAGTCACCGCCGAATTCTGGCAACATATCGGTCCAGGCTTCTACGTCGTACATCACGCCGTAGTTACGACCGTAGTCGAATGTGCCGTAATCGCCAACTTTAATACCCGCGAAAGCCAGACGGGTCCAGGAATCGCCTTTATCACCTTCTGTACCGTTTGCCTGAACCTGATATTCCCACTGGCCATAGCCGGTGATCATATCATTAACCTGAGTTTCGCCTTTGAAACCCATACGCATATAGGTCTGATCGCCATCACTGCCAGCGTCATCAGAGAAATAGTGCAGACCGTCTACTTTACCGTAGAGATCTAATTTATTGCCGTCTTTATTATAAACTTCAGCAGCGTGAGTAGCGCCTGCAGCTAAGGAAGGTGCGAACAAGTTCCTGA
>NZ_SZWP01000007.1:0-11995 GCF_005280825.1 Citrobacter sp. wls829 | reverse complement strand
TGACCTGCTTATTCGCACCTTCCCTAACATTTTCATTATCAGCGATGCGGTGACAATCCCCTGTTTAATTGAGGCTGCCAGGTACAATATTTTATCCCTGCGCGCCTCAATGTCTTTGAGATTCAGGCTGGTTGTTGATATGACGGACTGTTTCCCGGAATAACGCTCGGCCTTTTGATGAATAACCAGCCGCTTCTCATGAATATCCCGGATCCTTGGCGAAAAAGCGAATCCCAGCAGATGCATCAGGGTGAAAACATGCTCAGTGAAGCCCGCTGTATCGGTGTAATGTTCGGTAATTTTCAGATCACTTTCGCATTGCCGCCCGCCGTGACAATATCGGCGGCGAGCGCCTCCAGTTCCGTCTGGCTGCCAGCATGGCGTTGGCACCTATCTCCGCCAGCCGCAGGGCGGCCTCGTGGCCGAAACAACTCGACATGCCAGTGATGACAATCGTGGCGTTTTGCAGACAATTTTTTGCATAACCACACCTCCGGAAACAGAAACCAACGAGTCTTGCGAGCATCAGCTGCACGCCTGCAAGTAATATAACCTCCGGGTCCAGTTGCAGAACACCGAACAGACTAACAAAACGTAGGTGCCAGTTTGCTCTGGCGAAACGGGGTTTAACCTAAAACCGCGGTGGGGAGAAAACCTGCGCCAGGCCAGGCGGCCTGGCGCGAAAATCGCACGCTAACCCTCTTTACCAAAGCCAGTTTGCTGGATAAGCATCAGCATAACGCTGTTGACCCAGCCGTGAGCCAGGCTCTGGCGGTCACTCGCCACGTCAACACGTACCAGTTGCTCTTTGCTGACCGGCGCGGCGGAGATGCCTTCGATCACTACCCGGTACCAGACGGCGGCGGGACGGAGTTCGTTGGCGGGCGCAACCGGGTTCAGCGCCACCGGGCCGCCGTGACTCTGCGCCAGCATCAGATTAGGCAGACGGCGGATGGCGTCGTGGTCGATGGTCACTACCGCGCCTGCGAGCGGCTGCCAGCGGCCCTGCTGATAAACCCGCGCCGTCGCGCCGTCGCGCAGGCGGGCCAGGTCGGTTTCGCTGACCAGCGCCTTCACGCGCCAGCGGTGGGTGTCGATCACGCTTGCGATGCGGGTGCCAGGCGAGACCCAACTGCCGGGGCGCAGGGTCTGCTCAACGTCATGCACCACGCCATCCTCCAGCGCCACCAGCTGGAGCCGCTGAAGCTCAACGGCGCTGGCCCGCTGTTGAATGGCGTACTGGCGCGCCATCTGGTCGGCGACCACCTGCTTCGCCGCGCCGTTTTTATCGAGCGCCATCGCGCCGCGGGCGCTGGTCTGCCACGCCTGGCTTAGCGCCAGCGCCTTATCCTGCTCGTCCGCCGGGACGGGGGCCACCAGTTCAAACAGCTTCTGGCCCGCCTTGACCTGCTGGCCTTCCTGCACCAGCACCTTGTCAAGCTGGGCGGCATAGGGCGTGTAAACCGGCTGCGCCACGCCCGCCTCCATCACGCCGTGCAGGGAGACCTGCCCGGACCAGGGCAGAAAGACCGAAAGCCCCAGCGCGAGTGCGACGGCGACAAGGCGCAGCAGGCGCGCCGGAGCGATTTCCCGGCGGCGCGCGCGCCAGATTTTGAGTTCGCGAAACATCGGTTGCACCACAAAAGTGACTATCTCAATAAAAAACAGCACCAGCCCGAGCGCCTTAAAAAAGGCGTTGTAGACCACCAGCGCGATGCCGACGAACAGCAGTAGCCGGTAAACCCAGGTGGCGAAGGCGAAAAGGGTGAGGAAGCGGGCAAAGGCGGGCGAGACGTTATCCGGGATCGGATCCTCAAGCCCCAGCAGGTGCCAGCGCAGCCAGCGCTTCGCCCAGTTGCCCGCCCGTTCGTGCAGGCCAGGGTAGTCCAGCGTATCGCTGAGAATAAAGTAGCCGTCAAAGCGCATAAACGGGCTGGCGTTCACCGCCACCGTCAGCACCCAGGCGGTGGTGGCGAGAAAGAACAGCGCGCCTTTAACGTTGCCTTCCGGCGCGAAGCTCCAGAACAGCGTCGCCCAGGCCGCCAGCATCAGCTCGGCCATAATGCCCGCGCTGGCGATGGAGAGCCGGTGGCGGGACTGCGACAGCTTCCAGCTCTCTCCGGTATCGGTGTAGGCCATCGGCCACATCACCAGCAGCGCCACCCCCATATGGCCGACGCGTACGCCGTAGCGGGTCGCCATAAAGGCGTGCCCCAGTTCGTGCCAGCATTTGGAGAGGATCAGCGCCACCGCGAAGGCCAGCGCCCCGTTCCAGCTCAGGGCGCCGTGCAGCGCGGCCTCGACGTTATCCCACTGGCGCGCGGCCAGAACGACGCCTGCCAGCGCGGCGACGGCGGTCAGCAGTAGAAACGGCGCGCTGAAAAGCCACTCCACCCACGGCAGCATTCGGCGCAGGGCTTTCTCCGGGCGCACCAGCGGCAGGCGGATAAACAGGTAGCCGTGCAGAATACGCCGCCAGAGCGAGCCGCGCGCTTTGAACGCGCCGCGGCGCAGCAGCTGTTGCTGCTGTAAAAAGCCCAGGAACTGCAACACATCCTGTTCGTCCACCGTCATGGTGGTCTCCTGGCTGATGCTGTCGGCAATCGCCTGCGGCGCGCCGAGCGGCCAGCGGCGCAGCATCTCCAGCTCCAGCCAGCCCAGGCGGAAATAGAGGTTGCGCACCGGGTCGGCCAGATGCCAGGCGGGCGAGCCGTCGCGGTTGTTGCCCGCCGGGTGAATTTTTAGCTCGTCGCGCAGCGGCGGCAGCGGCTGCGGCTGCGCAAGAGCTGTCCCGCCCGCAGGCGGGAGCGTCGCGGCTGTTTGCATATCAGAATCCACACCAGGCGCGCAGCGTCGCCAGCGGACGACGGAAAATCAGATAACCGAGCAGGCTCCAGTCGCCGGAGACGCGGGCCGTGCCCTGCAAGCCGATACGGGCGGCGCTGGACGGGTCGGTTACGGTGCCGCGCAGCAGGTAGCTCGCGACGCCGTTCGGCGCTTCCACCGTCTCGTAACCGGCGTAATCCAGCCGCGCGGTCAGCGGGTGCAGCGGGGCGACCTTAAGAAATACGGTCATCGCCGCGTGCGGGTTCAGGTTGGTGGATTCCGCCGCAGGCGCCCAGGCGCGCACGCCGAGCTTCGTTGGGTCCGCCAGCAGGCCGATGCGCTCGCCGGTCTGTACCGGACGGCCCGCCCAGTCGTCCGGGTCGGTGTAGACAAACACGCCGCTGCTGCGGGCGCGGATCGACAGCTTCTCCAGCTCGCGCTGCAACGAGGCAACCTGCACCTTTTGCTCGCGCCATTTGCCTTCGGTCAGAGCCAGTTCCGCACGGGCGTTCGGGTCTTCAATCGCCTGCTGAGACGCCTGATGCATATTGACGGTGGCGGTCGCCAGCTCCGCCTGAGCAATGGCGAGACGGTTTTTTAGAGTCGTATCATCCAGCTCCGCCAGCACCTGTCCGGCCACGACCGGCGTGTTCGGCGGCACCTTCATCTGGTGAATCACCCCGTCGCTCGGCGCGGCGATCACTTCGCTGTTAAGCGAAATCACCTCGGCGGGCACCAGCGTGTATTCCCGAATCGGGATCAGCATAACCAGCAGCAGAAGCAGCAACACGAGACCCGCGCGTCGGCGCACCGTGGCGGGCAGCAGCCGTTGCAGGCGAGAAGGCCGCGCCACCAGCGCCCACCAGGCGTAGCCGTACAGGTTCGCCAGCTGGAGCAGGGCGTATTCGGGGCTTTCGACGCCAAGCTGCGTCGGCCACGGGGTATCGCGGGCCAGCAGCAGCAGGGCGTGCAGCTTGCCGTCCGGGCCGGTCAGCGCCAGCACCCAGACGTGGCCCGGCAGCCATTCGTCCCACTCGCGCGCCAGCGACTCGCTCAGCATTTCCGGCGACAGCGGCATCACGCGGGCGGTTTCCGGCAGCGCGGCGCAGCGCGGCGCGATGTCGCAGGCAACGGCGGCAAGCCACAGCGCGTAGGGGGTATTGCGGTCGGTGTCGCTCAGGCCGGAGTGCGCCGCAAGCTGGGCGCGCCCGGTGGCGGAAACGGCGAGCAGCGCCGCCTGGCGATACTCCACCAGCGAGCGGGTATCGTTACACATCACAAAACCCAGCTCTTCGGGGCTGCGCGCCGCTTTCACGCGCGCCGCGAGAGAATAGAACAGGGCGATGCTCACGAGTTGGTCGTCCCGCTCTGGCACTGCGCCGCCGCTTTCGGGCAGACTGGCGTCGCGCGGCCGCTCATGCCGGGCAGTACGTCCTGGGCGTCGCTGCCAAATTCCGCTTCAATCTCAATCGTCTGGCTCACGGCGTCCACGCGGCCGCTGATGTGGGTGACGGTCATCGGGTAATGCTTGCCGGTTTCACCCACCACCGCGTCAAGCTGCGCGCCGGGCGCAAGCCAGGTGGTCCAGCCTGACGGCACGTTGAGGCGCGCCTTGCGGGTGCCGTTGCTTACAAGATCGATAACCTGCGCGCCTGCGCCGACGCCCTGGCCCTCTTTGACGTAAATACGCGCCACGCGGCCGTCGAACGGCGCGGTAAAGCGGCACTGCGCCAGCTGCGCTTCAAAAATTTTGATCTGGCTGCGGGTGCGGTTCACGTCGGCGGCGGCAAGGCCAACCTCCAGCGCGCCTGCGGAATGCAGACCCTGCAATTTCGCCTTCGCTTCATATTTGATCTGCGCGGCGCTGTACTCGGCGTCTGCCGCGTCGCGACGGGCTTTCAGCTCGCTACAGTCCAGCGTCACCAGCAGTTTGCCTGCCTTGACCGTATCGCCCAGCTCAACGTTGACCTGCGACACGCGCCCGGCCACCACGCTTGATAGCGGGCTTTCCTGGTTGGCCATCACCAGAAAACGCACCGGCGCGGCGCCGTTGTCGGCGGTGGCGTCAGGCGCGCTCTCAGGCGCTGCGGCAACGGCCGCATCCGGCGTTGCGACTGCCCCCGCCGCAGCGGGGGTTGGGTCGGCGGCGAAGGCGCTGGCGCACAGCGCCAGGCCCGTCAGCGGCATGAGCGCGCGGACGCTGCGCCAGCCTTCGTTCACGTTGTTCATACCTGTTCCTGTTATTAAGGGTTACTTGCCGTCATCACGCCGGTGTCGCCTGCCGCTTTATGCAGGTCGGACACCACGGAGAGCGCGGCGGCTTCTGCCAGCGCGCTGACCGAACGGGTGTTGACGTCATTCGGCAGATAGCTGGTGTATTTCTGGTAGGCGACCTGCGCGCCCTGGGCGTTATAGACCGCCATTTCCCACACGCCGCGCTGCGAGCCTGACGCGCGTTCAAGGTTGAGGTTCATTTGCAGTTTCACGCTGTCGGCGCCGTTGCCCTGCACCAGCTGGTTGGCGGCCAGCACATGGGTGACCGACTGATAAATCGCGCTCTTGTTGACGCCCGCTGGCAGGCGGCCCAGGGTGACGCTGACCGGATGGCGGGAAACTACCGCGTCGGCGCTCTGGGTGAAGACCTGCTTCTCGCCCGCCACCAGGCTCTGGTTGATTTCACGCGACAGGGTCGGCAGATCGCTGCTGGTCACCTTTTCCGGCAGCAGGTCGATGCCTACCGAGTTCAGCACGCGGCCATAGGCGGACTGCGCCTGCGCGTAGGAGGCGGCTTCCTGGAAGCGGGAGACGATGGAGCGCGCCTGGGTGCGCAGGGATTCCAGGTCGCTTGAGAGCGAGTTGTCGGAACCGGCGCGGGAGATGCTCGCCAGACGCTGGTCGACGCGGGCGGACTCCTGGGCTATCTGGTAGTCGTACACCGCGAGCTTGTAGCGCTCAACCGAGACGCGCACCTGAGTCAGCACCGCCATGCTCAGCGCCATACGGCGGGCATTGTCGGTGGCCAGGCGCGCGTCGTTGGTGCGGCTGATGGCCGGCGCGCTCAGCAGCTTGAACAGGTTCATGGAAACGCCCACGCCGCCCTGCACCCAGCTGTTGTTGTAGAGGTAGCTGTTGGAGTCGTAGCTGATGCCGCCGAACAGATTCAGGTTCGGGAACAGCGAGGCGATCTGGCGTTTGGTTTCCAGCACGTCGATGCGGGTTTTGTAATCTTCTTCACGCAGCTCTGGGCGGCGTTCCAGCGCCATCTGCTCAAGCGTATCAAGCTGGCTTGGCACGCCGGAAAGCGCCGGATTGGCGACGTCCTGTAAGGTGAAGTCGGTGGTGGACGGCAGGTTCAGCAGGGCGGCCAGCTCGCTTTTCGCCATCTGCATCTCCTGGCGCTTCTGGTTCAGCAGCGCCACCGCGTCGAGCAGGGCGCGCTGGTACTCCAGGCCCTCGACCGGCGGCAGAATGCCTGCGCGCTCCGCTTCGCGGGTTTTCTCAAGCGCGGTCTGGATCTCTTCGGCCAGCGGCTGCGCTTCGCTCAGCAGACGCTGTGCGCCCAGCGCGCGCCAGTACGCGTCGCGCACCTCCTGGACAATATTCTGCAATACCTTGCGGCGACGCTCTTCGGCGATGTTGACGTTATCCGCCTGCTGCTTCGCGCGGTAGTAGCTCATGCCGAAATCGAGCACGTCCCAGGAGAAGGTGGCGTCGGCCAGCAGGTGCTCGCGCTCTTCAGAGGTGGACGGACGCAGGCTGACGACCCGGTCTTCGATACCGACGCTGGTGCCGCCGGAATCGTTGTCGCGCCAGCGGTAGCCGGCATCGGTCATCAACTTCGGCAGCATATCCTGCTGGGAGATATCCAGGATGCCGCGCGACAGGGCGGTTTCCATCATCTTCAGGCGGTAGTCGAGGTTGTATTTCAGCGCGCGGGCCATGGCGTCTGACAGGGTCAGCGGACCAGAGACCGGCTGCTGGTCGCGGTACATGGCGGCGCGGTCGGCGCTGACGCGCGCGCCGATTTCATCCTGGGTCAGCGGTTCAGGTTTAATGGTGCCGCAACCGCTTAACAGCAGCGCGGAAACCAGTGCGGCGACAGGGGCGAGCAGAGGCGCAGAACGTACGGCAGTCGGGGTTACGGCAGTTAAAGTCGTCATCATTGTTATGCTGGTGTAAAAGGTTTTTGGAGTTGCGCGATTAACGATGCGGTGTGGCGCCTCCCACGGTGACCGGTTCCGGCGCGGCGACGCGGTTACGGGCCAGCGCGTCGACCTGCGCCGCCAGTGACGGCGCGCCTGGTCGGGCGGCGGCTTGCGGCACGATCACCACGCCCGGCGCGGCGGCGTGAGCCTGCTTCGCATCAGGGGTTTTCTCGCCGCGCTCCTGCTGCACGGTGGTTCTTTCGTTGATGCGCTCGTTAAGCGGCGGACGTTCCGGCGCGTTTTCCAGCACGGGCGCAGGCTGTACGGATTTATTCAGCGAGAAGTGGCTGAAGTGATCGCCCAGCAGCTGCGAACCGATACCGGTGGCGGCGAAGGTGTTCACCACGCTGCGTTGCAGCGTGGTGTTTACCCAGCGGGTAAAGAGAATGCCGTCTTCCAGCACCGGCGTGCCGTTGTCATTCATGCCGCGGCCCAGCTCGGTAATTTTGCGGTTCAGCTCCACCTCGCGAGAGAACTGGTCGCTGTACACGCCGTAGATGGCGGGCAGGATAAACAGACCCGGCGAATACGGCTGATCGAGCGACAGCTCGTAGTTGGTGTAGTAGCTCGGGAAGTGCTGATCGCCTGTGCGTACCGACTGCGGCGGCGTCACGCCGTGAATAACGATGGTCAGCTGCGCCTGGCTGGTATTGCCGTCGGCGTCGGTAATGGTGTAAGTGAACACCTCGCTCAGGGTGGCGTTGGCGTCCAGCGACGCCACGCGGCTGTTGCTGCGGTTCAGCACATAGCTGTAGTTGCCGCGGGCGTCGAGCGTCAGGGCGCCGAACTCGCCCAGGCTTACGCCGCCGACCGCGCCCGCGCGGTTGAGGTTCACGGAGGAAATCGCGCTCACCGGGCCGCCCGCCGCGGCGCCGTCTGCGCCGATAGCGTCGTTGCTAAAGACGTTGCCCGACGCCGCCTGCTGGCCGCGATCCTGGTCGATGCTGTTGTCGTCCGCTGCCGCGACCGGCGCGTCGTTGAGAATATTGACGCGCAGCAGGCCCGGCGCGCGGGTCTGCTGGCCGTTGACGGAGAACCGAATCTCTTCGCGGGTGGTGGATTCGCCCGGCTGGTTAACCGCCTGGGTCAGCGTGAAGCGGTATTGCAGCGTCGCGCGGCCTTCGCCGTCCACCTGGAAACCGGTGAGCGACAGCACGCCGTCCGGCGTTGCGATATCCACTGGCGCCTGGGCGCTCAGCGCCTGGAGCTGCGCAAGCGTCAGGGTCTGGCCGCCAATGGTCAGGCTTTCCACCGGCTCCAGCGACAGTACGGCCATCGCGCCCGTGGTGGTTTGCGCGCCGCTGGCCGTATCGACCAGACCTGCCTCTTTCACCCACGCCTCGGCTACGGGGTTCACCAGCAGGCGCAGTTCGCCCGTGGCGGTGCCGCCGTCGTTGCCGTCGCTCAGGGTGTAGTTCAACACTGGCGTAAAGCCGGACCAGCCGCTTGCCGGGGTAAACAGATAGCTGCCGTCGCGGTTAACCACCAGCGTGCCCTGGCCCGGGATCGTAATGATGTCCCCCGGCGCGTAGGTCGCGCCGCCGACGGTGATCTCCGCCACGTGCAGCGGGTCGCTGTCCGCGTCGCGGTCGTTGGTCAGCAGATTGCCGCTGACCGGCGTTTCCGGCAGGGTGCTCGCTTTATCCGCCACCGCGACCGGCGGGGTGTTGGTGACCTCAAGCGTGACCTGGGCGGTTTCGGTGACGCCGCCGCTGGTGACGGTATAGGTGAAGGTGTCCTGGCCGACGTAGCCCGCGTTTGGCGTATAAACCAGCTGCCCGTTTTCAATAGCGACGGAGCCGTGCGCGCCCTGGGTCACGCCGGTAATGGCCTGGTCCGGGTTAACGAAGCGGTCGTTGCCGATCGCATCAATCGTCACCGGCACGCCTGCGTGGGTGGTGGCGCTGTCATCTTTCACGTCCGCTACCGGGGTGACGGTGATGGCGAGCGTCGCGGTAGCGGTGCCGCCGTCGTTGCCGTCGCTGACCGTATAGGTCACCACCGGCGCCGTGCCGTTCCAGTCGGCGACTGGCGTGAAGCGGTAGCTGCCGTCGCGGTTAACGGTCAGCGCGCCGACGCCCGCCAGCTGGACGGTGTCGCCCGGCTGAGCAGTCTGGCCGCCGACGGTAAAGCCCGCAATGTGCAGCGGGTCGCCGTCCGGGTCGCGGTCGTTGGTCAGCAGTTCGCCGCCAATAGCGGTGTCTTCCGGCGTGGTGACGATTTCACCGTCGGCCACCGGCACGGTATTGGTCATCACGACGCTCACGGCGGCGGTTTCGGTGACGCCGCCGCTGGTGACGGTATAGGTGAAGGTGTCCTGGCCGACGTAGCCCGCGTTTGGCGTATAAACCAGCTGCCCGTTTTCAATAGCGACGGAGCCGTGCGCGCCCTGGGTCACGCCGGTAATGGCCTGGTCCGGGTTAACGAAGCGGTCGTTGCCGATCGCATCAATCGTCACCGGCACGCCTGCGTGGGTGGTGGCGCTGTCATCTTTCACGTCCGCTACCGGGGTGACGGTGATGGCGAGCGTCGCGGTAGCGGTGCCGCCGTCGTTGCCGTCGCTGACCGTGTAGGTTACTACTGGCGCCGTGCCGTTCCAGTCGGCCACCGGCGTAAAGCGGTAGCCGCCGTTGCGCTCAATGGTCAGCTCGCCGACGCCCGGGAGCCGCGCGGTATCGCCCGGCTGATAAGTCTGGCCGCCGACGGTGAAGCCCGCGATAAACAGCGGATCGCCGTCCGCGTCACGGTCGTTGAGCAGCAGGTCGCCGCGCGCCTCGTAATCTTCCGGCGAAGCCACTGTCTCGCCCGTTGCGACCGGCACGCTGTTGGTCAGGGTGACGGTGACGTTGGCGGTTTCGCGAACGCCGCCGCTCTCCACGGTGTAGGTGAAGGTATCCTGGCCGACATAGCCGCTGGTCGGCGTGTAAATCACCTGGCCGTTGCTGATGCTAACCGTACCGTAAGCGCCGTTGGTCTTGCCGGTAATCGCTTTGTCGGCATTGCTGAAACTGTCGTTATGCAGCGCATCGATAGTGACCGCAACACCCGCATGGGTGCTGGCCGTATCGTCCTTCGCGTCCGCCACCGGCGTTACGCTAAAGGCGAGCGTGGCGGTGGAGACGCCGCCGTCTTTGCCGTCGCTGATGGTGTAGGTCGCGGCAGGCGGCACGCCGTTCCAGTCGGCCACTGGCACAAAGGTGAAGCTGCCGTCGGCGCGGATCGTCAAATCGCCATAGCCTGCCAGCGTCGCGGTGTCGCCCGCGAGGTAGCGGGTGCCGCCGACGGTAAACTCCGTCACGGCGAGGGCGTCGCCATCGTCATCGTGGGCGTTAGTCAGCAGGTTCTGCGCCGCAGTGCTGTTAAGCGTGGTGTCTTCCGGCGTGGAAATCGTCGGTACGCTGGTCAGACGCGGCGCCACGTTGGTGACGTCCACGGTAACGGTCGCGGTTTCGGTTTTGCCGCCGCTGGTGACGGTGTAGTCGAAGGTGTCGCTGCCGACATAGCCCGCGTTCGGGCGGTAGACGAGCGTGTTGTTCTCAATCGTCACCGTGCCGTGGGCGGCAGCGGTGACGCCGGTAATCGTCTGGTCGCTGTTGCTGAAGCTGTCGTTGTCGAGCGCGTCGATCACCACCGGCACATCGGCATGGGTGCTGACGCTGTCGTTGACCGCATCCGCGATCGGGTTGACGGTAAGTAAGAGCGTCGCCACGCTAAATCCGCCGTTGCCGTCGCTTACCTGGTAAAGGATCGGCTGCACGGCGCCGTTCCAGTCGGCGACTGGCACAAAGGTATAGCTGCCGTCGGCGTTAATGGTCAGGTCGCCCATGCCTGCAAGCGTCGCGGTCTGGCCCGCCGCGTAAATCTGCGTACCGGTACTGAACTGCGTGATGGCAAGAGCATCATTGTCATCATCGCTGTCGTTAGCCAGCAACCCGGTGGCGGCGCTGCGCGTCAGGGTAGTGTCTTCCGCAGTCCACGTAAAATCATCGTGCGCCACCGGCGCAATGTTGGCGATGGTGACATTAACGGTCGCGGTTTCCGTTACGCCGCCGCTGGTGACGGTATAGGTAAAGCTGTCAGTGCCGTTAAAGCCCGCGTTCGGGGTATAGCGCACCTTGCCGTTTTCAATCGCCACCGAGCCGTTATTGCCCTGGGTGACGGCGGTAACGGCTTTGTCGCTGTTGCTGAATCTGTCGTTCGCCAGCACGTCGATGACTTTCGCCACGCCCGCGTGGGTGGTGGCGTTGTCGTCAACGGCGTCAGGGATCGCATTGTACTGAATGGTGAGCGTCGATGTGACGCTGCCGTTATCCCGGCCGTCCGTTGCCGTGTAGGTCACCACCGGTACGTTGCCGTTCCAGTCAGCCACCGGAATAAACGTCACGCTGCCGTCAGAAGTAATAGTCAGGCTTCCGTACCCCGCCAGATTGGCCGTCTCGCCTGCCTGCCAGGTGGTACCGTTGACGGTAAAATCGGTCACCGTCAGGGTGTCGCCGTCGGCGTCGCTGCTGGTATCTAATAAAAGGCCAGGGATACCGATCGGCGAGTCTTCACCGTTAATCGCTGTCCAGTGGGGCAGCGTCGGCGCGCTGTTGGTCAACGTCAGATAAACCGTGGCGGTCTCCTCGATACCGCCGCTGGTGACGGTATAGGTGAAGCTGTCGTTGCCGACGTAGCCGCTGGTCGGGGTGTAAACCACCTGGCCGTTGCTGATGCTAACCGTACCGTGCGCGCCGTCGGTGACGCCGGTAATCGCTTTGTCGCCGTTGGTGAAGCCGTCGTTGGTCAGGACATCGACCGTGACCGGGGCGCCCGCATGGGCTGTCCGGCTGTCGTCATGGGCGTCCTGCACCGGCGTGACGGTAATATCGAGGGCGGCGGTTTGCACGCCGTTGTCGCGCCCGTCGGTGACCTCATAAGTGACCTGCGGCACGCTGCCGTTCCAGTCGGCGACCGGAACAAAG
>NZ_SZWP01000006.1:0-64862 GCF_005280825.1 Citrobacter sp. wls829 | reverse complement strand
TCAGGAACTTGTTCGCACCTTCCCTAATACAGCCATTTTGTAGGTGAAAAGTCTGTGTGTTTTCGTTCCAGCTAATCATGGCGTTACTTCCTGGGCTGTTTTATTACGGCTGTGAATATCATCGAGAATTTCGAAAAAGCGTTTTTCCGTAATTTCATATTTCGCCAGAGGGATAATACTTATGATGGTTAGAATACCAGGGATTAACGTGAAAAAAAGGCCTATCCACATGGCTGTTTGAGGTGATTGTTCAATGTGAGGGATATAACCAGCCCATGCCAAACAAAAACCACCCATCGCGCCACCAATAGCACTGGAAAGTTTGGTTTTGAATATATTAAGAGAGAAAACCATTCCCTCAGAACGATTACCGCTGACCCATTCGCCATATTCAACGCAGTCTGCAACCATCGAGTACAGTGCAATATTTCCGATGCCACCAAAGAACGGTGCGAGAGCACCAATGATGAAAATAATTGTTATGTTACTCTGAAAGAAAAATAACGCCATGCAAGCCAGTGCCATGAGTAGACTGCTGTAGATAGCTGTATTCTTTTTTCCGAATTTAGCAGAGACAAATGGAGATACGATAGCCCCTGCAACTTGTGCAACCTGAGATACCGTCAAAAAAGCCGCTAGCGCAATTTCAGCATTTAAATTGTAAATAAAAAAATATAGCTGGAATGTTCCACGAATAATACCAATGAGTTCCAGTATAAACATGCCAATTAGAAGGTATCTTAATGGCCTGTTTTTCTTGAGAAGTGACCAGAATCCTTTGAAACTCTGTTTTTCTTTGCGTGGGACAGTATATTTTTCTTTCACGCCGAAGAAAGTTATCAGCATGCAAATTAAGAAGATAGCACTAAATATTAGCGAAACGCCCCACCAGCTACCAACAAATTTGACCAGCCATAACGTAGAGGCGCTGACTGTCAAAAAGCCAAAGGTTGCAATGGTTCTTGGGATAGTAATGACTTTGGTACGCTCTGTAGGGTCCTGCGTAATGGCTGCCGAGAGTGACCAGTAAGGAATATCAATAACTGCGAAGCAAACGCTCCATAATATATATGTGGCATATGCATAAACTAATTTACCAGCCTCAGAAAAATCCGGGCTAATAAAACATGCTACGGTTGTTAGTGAAACAAGAATACTGCCAACAAGTATCCATGGGCGAAACTTTCCCATTTTTGTGTGAGTATTGTCTACCAGGATGCCAAGAGCAATATCGGTTGCACCATCGACCAATCTGGCAACCAAGAAAAGCAAACCGACAGCTGCCGCTTTAATGCCATAGCTATCAGTGTAATAAAGCATTAAATATATAGCGATAAATGCGTACATGACGTTCGCACCATAGCTTCCCATGCCATAGGATATCGCAGTAGTCCACGATACTTTATCTCGTGGATATTGTTTTTTTTCTAAAACTGCTTCTGTACCTGAACTGGTTAACTCCATTTGAGTTCCCCTGAATTGAATAAATGATCGGATTTAACGACAATGAACATCAACTTTCGGGTGGTAGCGTAGAGCAACAAGTGCAGGCGGACTTTGCGCCGAGATTTATATTTCAGTAAACAAAGATTACTAAACGTCTTTCACGTTACGATTCTGACGTCAAAATAATCAAGCTTGCGCCAGCGCCGCCTCAACAAACAGGTAGCCGATACCGGTGATTTGCTGTTGGCGCGTCAGCTTGCCAAATCCAATTTGTGTTTGTCGGGTACGCACGGCGTCACCGTGATCGAAAGGGGTAAAACCAATTTGTTGATAGATGGTCTGTAGCCACTTATCGCCAAACTCACAGCTACGGCCGTAGAACCAAATTTGGTTAATGTTGAGAATGTTCAGCAGGTTATATAGCGTCAACCCGATGGCGTTAGCCGCTTGTTCCACCCACTGCACCACCTGTTCATCGCCGCTGTGCCAGGCGTCAATCAGTTGGTGGTTAGAGATGTTTTCAGGATCTAAATCTGGCGGCGTGGGTCGTGATTTCAACCAGATCCGCGCCTGTTTTTTAAGCGCCGACAGTGAGGCTACGGTTTCCAGACACCCGTAGCGGCCGCAGTCGCAGGCGATACCATCACGGTCAAAAACGGTATGACCAATCTGCCCACTGCCGTTGAGCATGCCGCGGTAGATCTGTCCGTTGATGACGAAAGATGAGCCGATACCGTAGTCGACATTAACGATGCAGAAATCCTCACGATTACTGCTGTTTTGCCACTTCTCCGCCAGCACCAACATAATGCAGTCGTTGTCCACCCGCACCGACACACGCAGGCGTTCTTCCAGAAGATATTTAATTTCTACCGGTTTTTTCCACGGTGCCTGTGGCATGGTCTGCGATACGCCAGTATCCGGGTCGACTTGCCCGTGTACCCCCAGCGCAAGATTGATCCGTCTGCCGGGGTGATTCTTGTGTTGTTGCCGCCATAGTCCTTCAATGGCTGAAAGTAACGCTTCTGGCGTAGGGGCGTTGACCTGACTATGGAGAAAATCACCGATCGGTGTCATCTGCGCATCAATCAGCTGGCTTTCAATGCTGGTGGGGGTGACGTTCATGCACAGAATCAGCGGCCCGTCGTTGGGGATCTGATAATGTCCGCTGTTCATCCCGCGCGAGCTGAGATTTTCGCTCGAGTGGCTAAGTTTCTCTTCACCGACCAGTTCATCGAGTATTTTGCTCACCGCCGGAATAGATAATCCGGTATGCGTCGCAAGCTGGGATTTACTCAAACGCTTGTAGCGCCAGACAAGCGCCATAATGGCTCGGCGGTTATGCCGCCTTACCGTTTGATTGTTCAGTCCAGCTATTTGCATATTACTAAACCTTGTTAATAGTAATGCGTGAGCATCGCGTAATTTACCGGAAAATAAGTTCTCTACACTGCCATCCTATCGTATTTCACTGTGTTTTGTTTACTGGAGAATGGTTATGTACGGAGTGGTTAAGGTCTGGCAGGAGACGCTTACGTTGCCGACATGGACAACGGGCAACGAAGACTCAAACCCGATGTTTCTCGAAAAACGTGTTTATCAAGGATCGTCCGGAGCGGTGTATCCCTATGGCGTTGTGGATACGCTGACCGGCGAGCGGGAGATGCGCGAGTATCAGGGGATCTGGATGGAGAATGATTTTATTCGCATTCTGTTGCTGCCGGAACTTGGGGGACGTATCCACCGAGCGTATGACAAGGTGAAACAGCGGGATTTTGTCTACTACAACGAGGTGGTGAAACCTGCGCTGGTAGGGTTGTTAGGGCCGTGGATCTCCGGCGGTATTGAGTTCAACTGGCCGCAGCACCATCGTCCAACGACCTTTATGCCCGTCGACTTCACTCTGCAAACGGGCGAACACGGTGAACAAACGGTATGGATGGGGGAAGTGGAACCGATGCGCGGTCTGCAAGTGATGGCGGGCTTCACGCTTTATCCGGACCGGGCACTGGTGGAGATAACCGGCAAAGTGTTCAACGGCAATGACACTCCACGCCACTTCCTGTGGTGGGCAAACCCTGCAGTGAAGGGCGGGGATGATCATCAAAGCGTTTTCCCACCTGACGTAACGGCGGTATTTGACCACGGTAAGCGTGATGTGTCGGCGTTCCCGATTGCCACTGGTACCTACTACAAAGTGGATTACTCAGCAGGCGTGGATATCTCCCGCTATCGAAACGTACCGGTGCCGACCTCCTACATGGCTGAAAAGTCAGATTATGATTTTGTTGGTGCCTGGCATCACGGTGAGCGAGGCGGTTTATTACACGTCGCGGACCACCATATTTCTCCGGGTAAAAAGCAGTGGACGTGGGGGCACGGCGAATTTGGTCAGGCTTGGGATCGTCAGTTAACCGATGAAAATGGCCCTTATATTGAACTGATGACCGGCGTCTTTACCGACAACCAGCCGGATTTCACTTGGCTTGCACCGTATGAAGAGAAAGTCTTCGTACAGAACTTCCTGCCTTATAGCGAGTTATCATCGGTGCAGAATGCCAGCGCTCAGTTGGTGATGCGCCTTGAGCGGCAGGCCGCGAAGCTTGTCGTGGGCCTGTATGCGGTTGCACCGCTCCATAATGTGCGGGTGGAAATTCGTGATGACCAGCAAACGCTGTGGAACACCCATGTGACCCTGGAACCAGGGCAGAGCTGGCAGGAAACATTGAGTGAATGTTGGTCACAGCGCCTGACGATGACAATCTTTGATAGCGACAACCGTCAGATGCTGCATTACGAAGAGCATATTCCTGAAGAAACGCCGCTACCCAGCGCCGCCGTTGCGCCTAAATTGCCGCAGGAACTGACGAATGGCGAAGAACTTTACTTCATTGGTCAGCATATTGAACAGTACAACCAGGCCAGTCGTTATGCTGAAGATTATTACTGCCGGGCGATTGAATTGGATCCCGAGGATTATCGCAGTAACGTGGCGTTGGGCAATCTGGCGCTGAACCGAGCCGACTGGGCGCTGGCCCAGCGTTGTGCAGAGGCCGCGCGCTCAAGAGCCCACCGGCTGAATAAAAACCCGCGTGATGGTGAAGCCAGTATGCTGCTGGGTGCAGCGCAGGAACGCCAGGGGAAAGAGAGCAAAGCGTGGGATAGCTACTACAAGGCGAGCTGGAGCGGAAACTGCCGTGACGCAGCGTTTTACTCGCTGGCGCGGCTGGCGATGAAGCAGGGTGATGACGCCGATGCGCTGACAAAAGTGGAAATTAGTCTGCAATTTAACGGTGGCAATAACCTGGCTATGGGGTTAAAAGCCCTGGCGTTGGCGACGACTCGCGGTGAACTGGCGGCAGAGGAATATATCGACCAGTCACTCAAGACGCATCCGTTGAGCTACGCGCTGCACTACGCGCGTTGGGCCATCGGAGGGGCGGCGTCTGCTCGTGACGCTTTGATTAGCGTCACCGGTCAGCGTGGCATCAACGCCAGTACGTTAGCAGGCTGGCTGGTCTCACTCGGTAAAAAACAGGATGCTCGTGAGTTGCTGGTACTGCTTGATAGCCAGGAGACGTTGCCGATGCTGTGGCTAGCCTCACTTAGCAACAATTCGCCGTCTTATCTGCAAAGTGCGCAGCGCTGTTTTGCCAACCGTGTGCGTTTCCCTAACACCCTCGACGAAGTAGTGATGTTGCAATCTCTGCAACAGGATGCTTTTGCTTGTTATTTGCTTGGCTGCTTCTGGTACAGCAAGCGTCGGTATGATGAGGCTATCGCCTGCTGGCAGCAGACGCTGGTACTTCAGCCAGATTTTGCGCCGGTACACCGCCTGCTGGGGATTTACGCCTGGAATAAACAGCATAATGCCCAACTGGCGAGCCAGTATTTACAACAAGCGGTGGCGCTGGAGCCCGATAATGCGCGTTTCCTGTTTGAACTGGATTACCTGCAAAAACAGCAGGGGCTGAGTATCGAAACGCGGCTGGCGCTGCTGACGTCGCGTCGCTGCGTGGCGTTAAAACGTGATGATCTCACCGCTGAGCTGCTTAGCCTGTGGAACGGCGTGGGTGAATATGACCTGGCTGCACAGGTGCTGCGCGACCGCGAATTTCACCCCTGGGAAGGGGGCGAAGGGAAGGTTACCGGGCAGTATTTGCTCAACCAGGCTCATCGCGCACTAGAGGCTATTCGTCAGGGGGGAACGGGGCGCGCGGTTGAGTTGCTCCAGCAGGCGCTACGTTATCCGCTAAACCTGAGTGAAGGGCGGTTGCCAGGACAAACCGATAACGATATCTGGTATCTATTGGCTTATTGTCATCAGAAACTGGGCGAAAGCGAACTCGCGGGCCAGGCGTTGGCACGTGCAATGCAGGGGGACTCCGGCCTGAGCGCGGGACGTTACTACAACGATCAGCCCGCTGACTATCTGTTCTGGCAAGGAATAGCGATGAGGAAGAGCGGTGAGCATCAGCAGGCAGATGCCCATTTCCAGGGCTTCCTTGATTGGGTAGAAGGTCATCGGGATAGCGTCCCGGAAACAGACTTTTTTGCTGTATCGTTGCCGGACCTTGTCGCGTTGGATGCGAGTTCTGTGTTGCGACATCAGCAACATTGCTTGTTTATTGAGGCGTTGGGCTACCTTGGACTGGGCAAGCGTCATGCATGTCAGAATGCCTTGACGCTACTGCTGACGCTGAACCCGGCCCATGATAAAGCGCTGCTGATAAGCCATGCGTTGGTAAGCGGTCTCTTTGACTAACCTGGCTGCCGGGTGGGAAACCGTCCGGCACTCACGAGACGTAGCAATGACGCGAATACGATTACAGAATGCGGCGCTTGAGGCTGAAATTGATGCGCAAGGCGCAAAGGTGGTGCGGCTTATCTTTCGGTCTCATCAGTCGCCGGTACTTCATGAAAACCCAGCGGGCGCAATGTTCCCCATGTTACCGCTGGCTAACCGGGTGGCAGGTAATCGCTTTCTGCTGCGGGGGGAAGAGGTGGTTTTGCCGCAGCATGAGGCGGACGATAAATTCTTCTTACAAGGTGACGGCTGGCTGCGGCGCTGGGAGGTGGTTAATGCGACTCAAAGTGGCTGTTTGCTGCGCTTACGCGGCTGGCATCCGTGCGGTTACGACTATACGGCGCAGCTGTGCTATCAACTGGAAGCATCCAGCCTGCATGCCTCGTTGACCCTCACCCACAGTGGTGAACAACCGATGTTGTACGGCTGTGGCTTCCATCCGTTTTTTGCCTTTGATGCGCGCAGTACGGCGCAGTTTTCGGCCAGCGGCTACTGGCCGGAGGGGGAGCAACACCTGCCGTTACCCTGGCAGCACGATATCCCACCAGCGGCTGATTTCACTCGCGCACAGTATGGCGAGGACGCCTGGCTGAACGTGGGGTATTCCGGCTGGGGCGGGCAGGCGGTCATTCAACGCGATGTGATGAAGCTCACGATTCTGGCGCAAACTCCGTGGCTTATGCTGTTCAGAATGTCGGGTGAGGAGTTCCTTTGCCTCGAACCGCAGACGCATCCGGTGAATGCCCACCACATGCCGGGCCAGCCGGGGTTACGCCTTTTAGCGCAGGGAGAACAGTGCCATTTTGCGCTGCAAATTCGCGTAGAATAGGGCAATTATCATGTTATCTGCCTGTTAATACTCGCTTGCGCCAGCCGGGGTTTATCGCCAGACTATCGCCTCCAAACGGGAGGGAATCATGGTTTTGCACTCCACGCGCTGGCTGGCGCTCGGTTATTTCACCTACTTTTTTAGCTACGGGATTTTTCTGCCTTTCTGGAGCGTGTGGCTCGAAGGGTTGGGGCTGACGCCTGAAACCATCGGCCTGCTGTTAGGCGCGGGGTTAATTGCACGTTTTCTCGGTAGTTTGCTCATTGCGCCGCGCGTGAGCGATCCCTCTCGTCTGATTTCCGCTTTACGCATTTTAGCGCTGCTGACGCTGGTGTTTGCGCTGGCCTTCTGGGCGGGGACGCACGTGGCGTGGCTGATGGTGGTGATGGTCGGGTTTAACCTGTTCTTCTCGCCGCTGGTGCCGCTGACGGATGCGCTGGCGAATACCTGGCAAAAGCAAATCACCATGGACTATGGCCGGGTGCGGTTGTGGGGGTCTGTGGCCTTTGTGATTGGCTCGGCGCTGACCGGTAAGCTGGTGACCCTGTATGACTATCGGGTGATCCTGGTGCTGCTGTCACTGGCGTTGGCGTCAATGCTGCTGGGTATGATGATCCGCCCGAGCGTGCAGCCTGCGGGAGAAGTTCGCCAGCAGGAGAGTACCGGATGGCCAGCATGGCGTCAGCTGGTTATGCAGAGCTGGCGCTTTCTTGCCTGCGTGAGCCTGCTGCAAGGGGCGCACGCCGCCTATTATGGTTTCAGCGCTATTTACTGGCAGTCTGCCGGGTATTCGGCGTCAGCGGTGGGCTATTTATGGTCACTGGGTGTGGTCGCGGAAGTGATTATCTTCGCACTCAGCCACAAGCTGTTCCGCCGCTTTAGCGCCCGCGATCTGTTGCTGCTCTCCGCCGTGTGTGGCGTGGTGCGCTGGGGGTTGATGGGCTGGAGCACCGAGCTGCCGTGGCTTATCGTGGTGCAAATCCTGCATTGCGGTACGTTTACCGTGTGTCACCTGGCGGCTATGCGCTACATTGCCGCACGCCAGAGCAGCGAAGTGATTCGTTTGCAGGCGGTCTATTCCGCCATTGCGATGGGCGGCAGTATTGCCATTATGACCGTGTTCGCTGGTTACCTGTACCAGAATATGGGCAGCGGTGTATTCTGGGTTATGGCGCTGGTGGCGCTGCCCGCCATCGTCTTGCGGCCTAAAGTGACGGCGCAATCACCGGTGTTATGATTCGAGGATTTTGCGGATCTGCTGCTGCTGATGCAGCGTAAGCGACAGATCCGCATGAATCAACGGCGGTGAAAACAGCGGTAGCGGCGTGGTGTACGGGGTAATAATCAGCGCCACGCCACGCGGCGAGCCCTGTTTCTGAAAGTCCTGCATCGGCATATGTTTTACGTTCAGCGGCAGCAGGGTCAGCTCACGTAATTGCTGTTCGATATGCGTCTCCAGTCGTTCATTATTGCCCGTCAGCAGAATGATTTGCTTCTCGTGCAGATCTTTTTCCTGCATCAGCCATGCGCCAAAAATGACGGCGACCAGCCCCGCTTCTTCTTCAGAAAAATGCACCTCGTATTCCGCTTCAAATCCCTTGAGCGCTTCTCGCGTGGTGCGCACCAGCCGGGGATAGAGCCGACTGAACTCCTCCGGCAGGGTGTTATCAATGCCAATCGCGAACACGCTACGGTTCAACGCCTGAGCAAGATGCACGTACAACTGGTCGTTCAATCCTTGTTCGTCACTGAAGCGGACGTTGCCGCTCTCGCGAAAACGTAGCACCAGTCGGGCAATGGCCAGACGCAGGCGGCGGTCCTGCTGATGGTTATCGCGAATGGGATCGGGGATGCGGATCATCGAGAACAGCAGCGCCATAAACAGCGACTCGCCCGGTGGCGCACTTTGCATCACACGGCGCTGCCAGTGACGACCGATTTCTTCGGCGAGCGCATACTCGGCGCAGGATTGCGCCCAGCGCTGTTGTAGCGGGTTAAACTCCGGGTGGAGCCCGGCGTGATGTTGCAGCAGGCTGTACTGTAAAAACAGGCGCAGAAACTGGACATCCCGGCATTCAAACGGCTTTTGCAGTCGCCGGGAACAGAGGTTGATGAGTGCATGCAGATTGGTGTCGTCATACAGCGTGCGGGCGATACCGCGTTGTTTGAGCTGCATTTTTAACGCGGGTGTGAACTGCCCGGTGATAAAGCCCGGGCACAGCCGCAGGCCGCGTCGTAGCCAGTGCAGAAAGCACAATCGTTGATTGAGTGCCGATCCTTCGATCTGGTAGCCACCATTCTGCGTGGCAATGATAGTAAGGCGATGATAACGCTGGATTTCAATCCCCGCGCCGATGATATCCTCGCGGACCACATCGTCTTCGACGCCATTGAGGGCGCTAAATGTCTGGGTGGTCGCGATTTGCCCCGGCTGGAACAGCGTCAGCAGCACATGGCAGCGGCGCTGGGGAGCAGAAAGTACAGATGGCGGGGCAAGCGTTGTCATCATCTGTAGAGTCTCCCGAAAGTATGTTTGGTAAGAATAGCTAAAGTTTGCTCATAGAAATGAAGAATGGAATCCTTTCCGCCAGGAATGCTGGAGACCGTCACAGAATTTTTAACGCGAGGAACAGTGGGCGGGAGTTAAACGCAGCGCGTTAACACGTTTTTTCACTGTTTTATCTTTTGTTGCAATATAAAAAAACACTACCAGTGGCTGTACTGTTTGTCAGTTAAGCATTATGGAGAACATGTGATTCCGGCTCAGGGTCACGTTCACGGGTACTATCATTTCAGATAAGTGAAAAACATAAGGTGAACGTAGCAATATACCGGAGGCAACAGATCTATTACCTCCGGAACAGCTGTCAGGCGTTACTGCCCACGGCTCAGCGTTAATCCCACATCGCCGCCAGGATGCACGGCTAACAGCGTTTCTTTAGAGTAGCCACTCTCGCTCATCAGACAGGCGCAGGCGGCATCAAATATTGCCAGGACCAGAATAATGGAGGTGGTCGCCAGCATGTCCAGCGGATCGGCCTCGCGCTGTACGCCGGTGGAAATCACCAGCCGTGAGGCGCTGGCGATGGCGGAGTTTGGGTTTTCCGTCACGCTAATTATCGGCACGTTCCTCGCAGCCAGTCCCGGCAGCAGTCGGGTAAGCTCATCTGAATTCCCTCCGCGCGACAGCATAATCACCCGATCGTCTGCGCGTAAAAAACCCAGGTCGCCATGAGCAGCGTCGGTGGCATTGAGGTAAATTGCCGGGCGTTCGACGCAGGCCAGCATATGCGCCACTTTACGTGCGGCAATGCCGGACGTACCGACGCCAGTGACGACAATTTTTCCTGTGCAGTCGCGCAGTTCGGTCATTAAAGACTGCCAGGTCTGCTCTGTCAGATGCTGGCCCAATCCCGCCAGAGCCTCACTGTAGAGCTGCCATACGCCGGTCGCCTGGGACCATGAATCACTCATGCGTCCTCCTGCATTAACTGGCGGTATTTCATATGGTCCTGGTACATCTCGTGGAAAACCCGGTATTTGCGATCGTAGTACTGCTTAATACGGTTGGTTTGCGGGGTGACCGTTTTACCAATGCGGCTCATCGCTGACATCGCTTCCGGGAAGGTATCGAACACACCTGCGGCGAGGGTTCCCATCATGGCGCTGCCCAGCAGCATGGCTTCACTTTCTTCCGGTAGCAGCATCGCACAGCCGGTGGCGTTGGCATGTTCCTGTACGAAAATTGGGTTTTTCGTGCCGCCGCCGCTGGCCATAATGGTATCGATGGTATACCCGCTTTGGTTCATCGTTTCGATAATATGCCGCGTCCCCAGCGCAATGGCCTGAATGGTCGCCAGATACTGCAGCGCCATATCTTCCGGCGTCCGGGACAGCTTCAAGCCGGTAATTGCACCGGTGAGCGTAGGGTTGGCGCGCGGGGAACGGTTACCGTGGAAATAGGGCAGAATGTGCATATCGCGGGTCAGAAACGCGATATCTTCCGGTTCGCCGGCCATTTTACGCAGCAGCGCATTCAGCACTTCGTAAATGGTCTGCCCCTGTGATTTTGCCTGCGCCAGCAACGTGTCGTAGCACGGGTGTGACTGAATAACGTGGTCGATTAACGCGCCGGTGGCCGACTGTCCGCCTTCGTTGAGCCAGTATTGCGGCAGGACGGCGGAGTAGTAAGGACCCCAGACGCCGCTGATAAAGCGCGGCTCTTTAGAAATTGCCATATGACCGGTGGACGTGCCGCCAATCAGCGCGACGCGGCGGTCAAAATCAGCTACTTCGCCGGTCACACCGCTGGCGCCGAGGGTGCCCAGCGTTCCGGCGTGGGCATCAATAATCGACACGCTGACCGCGGTCCCTGGGATCAGACCCATTTCGTTGGCGGCCCGTGCAGAAAGGCCATGACCGAGCGGTTCCCCCATCGTTTTCACGTCGCGGCCAATTTTAGCGGCATCGTGCTCCAACAAGTCTTCCAGCCCAATCTGGCGGAAATAGCTGGCATCCCATTTGTCCTCATGACCCATATAGGTCCATTTACACACCGTCGAGCACAGCGAGCGCGTGTCGTCGCCTGTCGCGCGCCAGGTGAGGAAATCCGGCAGGTCAAAGTAGTAGCCTGCATTGGCCCAGGTGTTGGGCATATGCTGCTTCAGCCACAGCAGTTTTGGCGTTTGCATTTCCGGCGAGATAATCCCGCCGACGTAGTCCAGCACTCGATGATGCAGGGCGTTAATGCGCTCGGCTTGAGTAATGGCGCGGTGATCCATCCACACAATAATGTTTTGTTCGCTGCGCCCGGAAGGGCTGATGGTCAGCGGTTTACCTTCTTTATCGAGCACCACCAGCGAGCAGGTGGCGTCGAAGCCCAGACCTTTCACCTGAATCGGGTTGATATCTGACTGGTTAATCGCATCACGAACCGCGTTACACACTGCCTGCCAGATGTTATCTGAGGATTGCTCAACGAAATCGGCCTGCGGACGGTAAATCTCAATCGCCCGGCTAGCCTGACCGACCATTCTGCCGTTGAGATCAAACACGCCTGCACGGGCGCTACCGGTTCCGACATCCACACCAATAAAGTAACTTGCCATAATTTTTTCTCCTGGAATCAGGCTTTACGATTCTGTAATGCGATAAAGAGGATCAGCACCGCGCCCCACAGCGCCATCGTCAGATAGCTACTGACCCCCAGCAAGTTAAGGCCGCTTTCCAGCATTTGCAGCACAATGAGCGCTAGCACCAGGCCGATAATACGCCCGAAGCCGCCATCCGGGTTGATGCCACCCAGCACCGAGGCGAGGATGGTGACCAGCAGATAGGATTCGCCGTATCCGGCTTTTGCCGAGTTAAATTTCGCCATCATCAGGATGGCGGCTACCCAGCCGAGCAGGGCCGAAATGACGTACACGGAGATCTGTACCCGTACCGTATTCACGCCGCTGTAGCGGGTTGCCTGTTCGTTGGACCCGACGAGATACAGGCTGCGCCCAAGTGTGGTGTGTTCCAGCAATACCCACAGCAGGATGGCCACGAGGAAAAAGAGCAGTAGCGCCACGGGGATACCGGCAATCGTGCCGTTACCCAGGTATTGAATAGCGGTCGGGAAGCCGGAAATGACCGTGCCGTTAGAGAGCAGAATATTCAGCCCGGAGATAAGTGTCATGGTGCCGAGCGTGGCGAGGATCGGCGACACGCCGACCCAGGCGATCAGCGCGCCGTTCAGCGTACCAATGGCTACCGCCACGGCAGCTCCCGCCAGCAGGGCGATGACCAGGAACAGAGGGTTATCCGGATGGGCGACAATGATTGCCGCCATTACCAGCGAGCAGGCGTTAGCTCCGGCAATAATGGACAGGTTAATGCCGCCGGTCAGCATGGTCATGCCCATTCCCAGCGCCAGCATGCCGAGGATCGGTAGCTGTGAGCTGATGGACTGGAAGTTAGCCACGCTGAAAAAACGGCTGCCAAGCAGGGCCGAGAAGACCAGCGCGACGACCACAATAATGATGCATTGCAGACGAATGATGGCATCACCGGGTAAAAATCTGGCGATTGTTTTCATCTCAAAGCTCCCTTGCCAGTTTACGTTTTTCGTTCCAGGCCGTGGCGCTAATGCTGACCAGGATAATGGCGCCGCTGAACACGGTGTGCCAGTAAGAGGAGACGCTCAGCAGCGTCAGGCCGTTTTGTAAGAAGGCCAGCAGGACAACGCCGAGCAACGTTCCGGTCAGGGTACCGCGTCCACCGCTCATGCTGGTTCCCCCGAGCACGACCGCCGCCAGTACCGTCAACTCAAAACCGAGCAGGGAGTTGGGCGCGACGGATTGGGTGATTTGTGCCTGCACCACGGCGGCAACGCCTGCCAGAATCCCCATGTAGCCGTACACGTAGAAATGCAGCTTCAGCAAATTCAGACCCAGGCGCGACGCCGCGTCGCGGTTGCCGCCCATGGCGTAAACCTGGCGGCCGAGGCGGGTATAGTTCATCAGTACGGCAGTCACAATAATCACCGCCGCCAGACACAGCAGGGGCAGGGTCAGTCCGTAGTCGTAGCCGTCCGCTGCGGTGAACGAGAACCAGTTGATGCCGTTCATGAACCAGTCCGGGAAGCCATACAGCCAGGTACCTTTAGTGGCGTACACCAGCAGGCCGTAGTAGACGTTCAGCGTGGCGATGGTAATGATGATCGCCGGTACGCGCAGCCAGTAGACCAGAAAGCCGTTAATAAGCCCGAGCAGCAGTCCGACGGCAATGGCAATAACCAGCGCCAGCGCAAAGTTGCCGCCGTGGCCGATCACCCAACTGGCCATCGCGTACTGGGCAATGGCGGTCATCGCCGGGAATGAAATATCGATCCCACCGGAAATCAGCACCACAAACAGGCCGCAGGCCAGAATGCCGAGAATGGCGTAGCTGGTGGCGACGTCCGTCAGGTTCCCCAGCGACAGGAACTCATCGGTACTGACGCTTAGTCCTATGGCGAGTGCCACCACCAGCAGGCCCAGCCAGAATTCATGTTGCCCGAGCAAACGGGAGAAATGCAGACTATTCATTGATGACCTCGACCACTTCAGCAATCTCCTCTTCACGACACTGATGAGGATTAAATTCCGCCACCAGTTTGCCGCGACGCATCACCAGCACGCGGTGGCTGTTGTAATAGGCTTCCGGGATCTCATCGCAGATCATCAGCACCGCCATTCCCTGCTCGGCCAGATCGCGGGCAATCTGGTAAATGCCCTCTTTGTTGGCAATGTCGACGCCAACGGTGGGGGAGTCGAGGATCAGGATGCGCGGATGGGTCGCGACCCATTTGGCAATGGCGATACGCTGGGCGTTGCCGCCGGAGAGCGTTTTGACCGGCAGGTGCGGATCGGACACTTTGATGTTCAGCTCGCGGATCAGATCAGCGACCAGCTTTTGTGCTTTAGCATGGTCGAGCAGGCCGCTGCGGGTGTGCAGTTGATTGAAGACCGTGACGATAGTGTTGTCGTAGATCGACTGCTCCATGATCAGTCCCTGCGTCAGGCGATCTTCTGAGACGTAGCCGATCCCGTGCTGAATGGCATCGTGGTTATTACGCAGCCGGACCGGCTGACCGTTAATGCGCATTTCGCCGCTCTCTGGGTGGGTCATGCCAAACAGACTCAGACACAGCTCGGTGCGCCCGGCGCCCAGCAGGCCGACAATCGAGACAATCTCACCGCCGTGCAGTGACAAATTAATATTCTGGTATTTTCCGCGACGGCTCAGGTTGCGCAGTTCCAGCAACGGTTCGTGGGAGTCGAATGACTTCTCCGGCAGCGGGCTGTAATGGAAGCGTTGCCCGGTCATCAGGAAGGCCAGTTCGTGGCTGTCCAGTTCGCTGGCAGGATACGTGCCGACCAGTTTCCCGTCGCGCATCACGCTGATCCGGTCAGCCACCTCCATCACTTCATCAAGACGATGGCTGACAAATACCACGCAAATGCCGGCGGCTTTCAGTTCGTTAACCACCCGCAGCAGGCCGTTGACTTCCTGACGGGTTAACGAGGCGGTGGGTTCATCCATGATGACCAGCCGTGCATCGGCGGCAATCGCCCGGCAAATCGCCACCAGTTGGCGGTCGGCGATGGAGAGTTTCTCGACCTTTTTGTCCGGATCGAGGGTTACACCAATGCGCTTCATGGCTGCCAGCGCTTGTTGTTTCATGGCGCCGCGACGTACCCAGATATCACCGCCGGGCAGGTAGCGGTTAACCGCAATATTTTCCGCGACGCTAAAATTGGGGAATAGCGACAGATCCTGATAGATGACCTGGATGCCATAGTGAGAAGAAAGCTGTGGCGTCAGGTGATGGAACAGCTTGCCATCAAGTAAAATCTGCGCGCCTTTTTCAGGGTGATAGACCCCGGAGATCACTTTAATGATGGTGCTCTTGCCACAGCCGTTTTGGCCCGCCAGACAGTGAACTTCGCCTTTTTTCAGCGTCAGATTCACGTTATCCAGCGCCAGCACGCCCGGGAATTGTTTGCTGATATTCTCAAGAGTGATAAATGCGGTGGTGTCTGCCATGGACAATACCCCTGCGAGCGTCCTGACGGACGCTGAGTGTGAGTGTGGTGGATAGCGCCGACCAGGCGGTCGGCGTTAAGGTTCCCTGGTGTTGGCTAAAGCCTTAGAAACCGAGTGATTGCGCGTTGTCTTTGGTGACTTCGAGGATCTTGTTAAAACGGATCACTTTCTTCTCCATGTCGATATCGGCTTTCCCTAAACCATCAATACTCAGAGAGTCATTGACCTCTTTGCCTTGCAGCAGTTGGTCAGCAACCGTCACCAGTGCGTAGCCCGCATCTTTCGGGTCCCACAACAGTGCTTTTTTGATATCTCCACGCATCAGGTAAGGTGCGGCCTGGGCTGGCATGGCGATACCGACGACGGCAATTTTATCCTTGGCGCGTTTTTTCTGTACGGCCTGGCCTGCCCCAATCGGACCCAGTGAACCGAAGCCGATAATCCCTTTCATTTGCGGATAGGTTTTCATCAGATCCAGCGTCGTGGAATAGGACTTATCAATACTTTCCGCTACCGGCAGACGCGAGGTCACTTCGAACATCTCCGGGTATTTTTCTTTCTGATACTTAATCGCGTAGTCGGCCCATGCGTTATGCAACGGCACGGTCAGCGAACCGACATAGATGGCATAACCCCCTTTGCCGCCCATACTTTTCGCCAGCTCATCAACGTTGGCCTGCGCATATTTTTCACTGTCGATGGTTTCGATATCCCACTGGCCGATTTGCTCGTCTGGGGATTCGTGCGTCAGGACCACAATGCCTTTCTCGCGCGCTTTTTTCAGTACCGGCTCAAGGACCTTGGCATCGTTTGGCACTACGATTATCGCATTCACGTTTTTGGCGATCAGATCTTCAATCACTTTCACTTGCTGAGCCGGGTCTGGCGTAGACGGACCGGTCTGGTAAGCGTTCACATCCAGTTTTTTTGCTGCTTCGTTAACGCCGGTCTCCATACGGTTAAACCAGGGAATACCAGTGACTTTGGCAACCACAGCAATTTCATATTTTTCCGCCGCAAAGGACGTGCCGGACAACATGCATGCAGAAACCAGGGTTGCACTGAGTAATGCGAGTTTGAATTTCATAGTTGTACCTTTAGTAGGGGGCAGGGCATGTCACGGCGTGAGGTTAACAACGAAGGGAAGAGGGAATGAATCATAAATCCTGTGAATGTGATCTATGCCCATTTTTGTAAAATGCAGGATCTATTTGAGTTAATTTTTAGTTAAATGTGAAGGATTTCGCGTGTGTGAAGTCAAATTTATTGTTATCAAACAATTAAAATGAAACTAAATATTAACATTTTGTTATCATTTGTATTAAGGGGATGCGGTAAATCCTCTTTTTTTCCGTTGCCAACGATGAACAAATTTTCGAAATTGAGAACTGAATCGATACCGGAAAAGGGGCCCAATATTTTATCGTTCAATGCTATCCTCAGCGTATTCTCGCCAACGACGTCCTTTTGATGGCGGGCTGGATTTATTGTGGAGAAATCATGCCGCGTGTTAAACGCATCATTGTCACGTTGTTTCTGGTCGTCCTGTCTTTTGGCGCGGGCGCGCATCCTCACAGTTTTATTCATCTGAAAACCGAACTGGTGAGTGAAAATAACCAGTTTGTGGCGTTGAAAATGCGCTGGACGATGGATGAAATCACCTCCGCTGACCTGCTGTACGATGCGGGCAATGCCAAACCGGGGGATGAGATCTGGAAAAAACTGGCTGCGGAAGTGATGGCCAATGTCCTCGGACAGCACTATTTCACCGAAGTGTGGCACAACGGGCAAAAGGTAAAATTTAAAAATCGCCCGACGGAATATGGCATGGAGCGCGAGGAACATCAGGCGGTGCTGACGTTTGTACTGCCGTTGGCCCAACCACAGCCGCTTGCCGGACAGACTTATAGTATTTCCTCGTTTGATCCCACCTACTACGTGGATATGAGTTACGACCAGGACCGCGATGCCGCGCTGGCGCCGGGCTTCAGCAAGCAATGCCGGATTAGCGTGCATACCCCGACGCCTAATGAACAAACGCTGAGCTTTGCGCAGTCACTGGATAAAGAAGACGCGCCGCCGGAGGATATGGAGTTGGGTAAACAATTTGCGCAGACGGTAACGCTACAATGTCAGTAGTTTATCAACAACGCGTAGCCAGACGCCGCTGGCTCATGCTATGGCCACTGGCGCTCTTTTTACTGCTGGCGATCGGTGGCGTGCTGTGGATCTGGCAGGCCTGGCCGCAGGTGATGGTGCAAAGTATTCTCTGGCAACGGGACGTTAACCAGCAGATGAGCGGCTTGCTGAAAGCGGTGGCCGCCAATCCCACCCGTGCGGGCGGATCGCTGCTGCTGTTTAGCTTTATTTATGGGGTATTGCACGCGCTGGGTCCGGGGCACGGGAAAATCGTCATTACCACCTGGCTGGCGACGCATCCCTCGAAGCTGAGGTCGAGCATCGGGCTGACGCTGGCCTCGTCCTTATTACAGGGGCTGGTGGCGATCGGTCTGGTCGTTGTGGTGCTCACGGTACTGCAACTGCCCGCCCGGCAACTGCATATGAGCAGTTTCTGGCTGGAGAAAGCCAGCTATGCGTTGGTCGGCGTGTTGGGGGTTTTACTGTGTTGGCGGGCGTTAAAAAAAATACGCGCGCTGCTGCGTCGCCCGACATTTACCGCTTTCACGCCGCATCATGTGCATGATGAACGCTGTGGTTGCGGGCATCAGCATGTGCCCAACCCGGAACAGCTGCAAAGCGGCGATGACTGGCGCGCCCGGCTGATGATCATTCTCTCGATGGGAATGCGCCCTTGTTCCGGCGCCATAATGGTGCTGCTGTTTAGTAAAGTGGTGGGCGTCTTTGGCTGGGGCATGGCGTCGGCGCTGGCGATGGCAGCGGGAACCTCTCTGACCATTACTTCTCTGGCATTACTGGTACACAGTTTTCGGACGATGGCGCTGAAACTCAGCGGCAATAAAGCGCCGGTATTGTGGCGACAGATGGCCTGGACCACGCTGGCACTGGCCGGTGGTGCGATTTTAGTGGTTGCTGCGGTGGTGATGTGGGTGAGTGCGGTGCCGGTGGGAAGGGGATTACGACCGTTTTAGGTTAGTAAGCGGTATGAGTATGAAATGTAGGCCGGATAAGACGCGTCAGCGTCGCATCCGGCACCACAACTGATTAACGCTTCAGCGCGTCGCTCAGTTCGTCACGCATGTTCGCCAGCATGGCTTTCACTACGCGCGGGTTACCTGCAACGATGTTGCCGGTTGACATGTAGTTATGACCGCCGGTGAAGTCGCATACCAGTGCGCCTGCTTCACGTGCAATCAGTTCACCTGCGGCAAAATCCCACGGCTTCAGGCCGATTTCGAAGTAACCATCAACGCGTGCGGCGGCAACATAGGCCAGATCCAGCGCAGCAGAACCGGTGCGGCGGAAGTCAGCGCATTCGGTGTACATTTTGCCAAGGATCTTCATATAAGAAGGCGCGTGCTGTTTGGCTTTGAACGGGAACCCGGTGGCGATGATGGTGCCATCCAGATCGCGAGCGGTGCTGCCACGCAGACGGTAGCCGTTCAGCTGTGCGCCCTGACCGCGCGTTGCGGTGAACAGTTCGTTACGCATTGGATCGTAAACAACGGCGACTTCAGTACGGCCTTTAATGCGTACTGCGATGGATACCGCGAAGTGCGGCAGACGTTTTACGAAGTTGGTGGTGCCATCCAGTGGATCGATAACCCATTGAACATCCAGATCTTCACCAATATGTTCACCGCTTTCTTCGGTGATGATGGTGTGCTGAGGGTAAGATTTGCGGATTGTTTCGATAATAATCGCTTCTGCGGCTTTATCGACGTTAGTCACGAAATCATTGCTGCCTTTCTGGCTGGTTTCTACAGAGTCTGGTGTTTCGTAGTGTTTGGCAATTACATTACCCGCCTTGCGCGCTGCGCGCACGGCGATGGTCAGCATCGGATGCATCGGTCTCTCTCACTGGATGTTAAAGAACGGGAAAACGGCGCAGAGTATAGCAGCGAGTTCGGTATATGTCTTCGTTTTATGATAATATGGCCGAATAATCTTTAGCCGAAGAAAGACAATGCTGCAAAATATTCGAATTGTGCTGGTGGAGACCTCTCACACCGGCAATATGGGCTCCGTTGCCCGCGCAATGAAAACCATGGGTTTAACCAATCTGTGGCTGGTGAATCCGCTGGTCAAACCTGACTCCCAGGCCATCGCCCTGGCGGCCGGTGCCAGCGACGTGATCGGTAATGCGCAAATCGTCGATACCCTCGATGAAGCGCTGGCTGGCTGTAGTCTGGTGGTCGGAACCAGCGCGCGCTCCCGTACCTTGCCGTGGCCGATGCTCGACCCGCGCGAATGCGGTTTAAAAAGCGTCGCCGAAGCGGCGAACACCCCGGTTGCGCTGGTATTTGGTCGTGAACGTGTAGGTCTGACCAACGACGAACTGCAAAAATGCCATTATCACGTCGCGATTGCCGCGAACCCGGAATACAGTTCGCTGAACCTGGCGATGGCGGTTCAGGTCATTTCTTATGAAGTGCGAATGGCCTGGCTGGCAACGCAGGAAAGCGGTAAGACGGCAGAATACGAAGAAACCGAGTATCCGCTGGTCGATGATTTAGAGCGTTTTTACGGTCATCTGGAACAGACGCTACTGTCGACGGGCTTTATCCGCGAGAACCATCCGGGGCAGGTGATGAACAAACTGCGTCGTCTGTTCACGCGTGCGCGTCCTGAGAGCCAGGAGCTGAATATTCTGCGCGGAATGCTTGCTTCTATAGAGCAGCAGAATAAAGGAAAGTAGGCGTCTTGATGCCGTATAGCTGCACGATTTGTAGGCCGGATAAGCGAAGTGCTATCCGGCAAATGAAAACGGCACTGAAGGTTAAATACCTGACTAATTTAGTCAAGTAAATAGTTGACTGATTTAGTCGGGAATGTCAGACTTGCCCCTGCTATGCAATACCCCCATTTTACAATAAAAAACCCCGGGCAGGGGCGAGTTTGAGGCTAAGTAAGACATGAGACTGACATCAAAAGGGCGTTATGCCGTGACCGCAATGTTGGACGTTGCGCTCAACTCCGAAACGGGCCCGGTACCGTTGGCTGATATTTCTGAACGTCAGGGCATTTCCCTGTCGTACCTGGAGCAGCTGTTCTCCCGTTTGCGTAAAAACGGTCTGGTTTCAAGCGTACGTGGACCAGGCGGCGGGTATCTGCTGGGTAAAGATGCAGGCAGCATCGCAGTAGGTGAAGTCATTAGCGCTGTTGACGAGTCGGTAGATGCCACCCGTTGTCAGGGCAAAGGTGGTTGTCAGGGCGGCGATAAGTGCCTGACCCATGCGCTGTGGCGCGATTTGAGCGACCGTCTGACGGGTTTTCTCAACAACATTACGTTGGGTGAACTGGTGAATAACCAGGAAGTCCTGGATGTGTCTGGTCGCCAGCACACGCATGACGCTCCACGCAGCACCCGCACGCAAGACGCGATCGACGTTAAGTTACGCGCATAATAAAAGTATTTTAGAATCAGGCCGGGGTGTTGGACACCCCGTTAACTCGGCCGTACATCCAGCCGGTTGCCTGGTTCCTTGCATTGAAGCGATGTACGGAGTTTATAGAGCAATGAAATTACCGATCTATCTCGACTACTCCGCAACCACGCCGGTGGACCCGCGTGTTGCCGAGAAAATGATGCAGTGTCTGACCCTGGACGGAAACTTTGGTAATCCAGCGTCCCGTTCTCACCGTTTTGGCTGGCATGCTGAAGAGGCGGTAGATATCGCCCGTAATCAGATTGCTGACCTGGTGGGTGCCGATCCGCGTGAAATCGTCTTTACTTCCGGCGCGACCGAATCCGACAACCTGGCGATTAAGGGTGCGGCTAACTTTTATCAGAAAAAAGGCAAGCACATCATCACCAGCAAAACGGAACACAAAGCCGTGCTGGACACCTGTCGTCAGCTGGAGCGCGAAGGGTTTGAAGTCACCTACCTCGCCCCGCAGCGTAACGGCATTATTGACCTGAAAGAACTCGAAGCGGCGATGCGTGATGACACCATCCTCGTTTCTATTATGCACGTGAACAACGAAATTGGCGTGGTGCAGGATATCGCGGCTATCGGCGAAATGTGCCGTGCGCGTGGCATCATCTATCACGTTGATGCGACCCAGAGCGTGGGCAAACTGCCTATCGACCTGAGCCAGCTGAAAGTTGACCTGATGTCCTTCTCCGGTCACAAAATCTACGGTCCGAAAGGTATCGGCGCACTGTACGTTCGTCGTAAACCGCGTATCCGCATCGAAGCACAGATGCACGGCGGTGGTCACGAGCGCGGCATGCGTTCTGGTACGCTGCCTGTCCACCAGATCGTGGGTATGGGTGAAGCTTACCGTATCGCGAAAGAAGAGATGGAAACCGAGATGGCGCGCCTGCGCAGTCTGCGTAACCGTCTGTGGAACGGCGTGAAAGACATGGAAGAGGTCTACCTGAACGGTGATCTCGAGCATGGCGCACCGAACATCCTTAACGTCAGCTTTAACTACGTTGAAGGCGAGTCGCTGATCATGGCGCTGAAAGATCTGGCCGTTTCTTCCGGTTCTGCCTGTACGTCTGCAAGCCTGGAACCTTCCTACGTGCTGCGCGCGTTGGGTATGACTGACGAGCTGGCACACAGCTCAATCCGTTTCTCTTTAGGTCGTTTCACTACCGAAGAAGAGATTGACTACACCATCGATCTGGTTCGCAAGTCTATCGGCCGTCTGCGTGAACTTTCCCCGCTGTGGGACATGTTCAAACAGGGCGTAGACATCAACAGTATTGAATGGTCACATCATTAATCGGTATACCCGTCATACTTCAAGTTGCAGATGCGTTGGCCGCGCTCGCTCACCCCAGTCACGTACTTATGTACGCTCTTGGGGATTTGCTCCCTTGCCGCCTTCCTGCAACTCGAATTATTTAGGGTACACATAAGGAGAATTCATCATGGCTTACAGCGAAAAAGTAATCGATCATTATGAGAATCCACGTAACGTGGGTTCTTTTGACAACAGCGACGAGAACGTGGGCAGCGGTATGGTGGGTGCACCGGCCTGTGGCGACGTGATGAAGTTGCAGATCAAAGTCAACAATGAAGGTATCATTGAAGACGCGCGTTTTAAGACTTATGGCTGCGGTTCCGCCATTGCCTCCAGCTCTCTGGTTACCGAATGGGTGAAAGGGAAATCGCTGGACGAAGCACAGGCGATTAAAAACACCGATATCGCAGACGAGCTTGAACTGCCACCGGTGAAAATTCACTGTTCTATTCTGGCTGAAGACGCGATTAAAGCCGCGATTGCGGATTACAAAAGCAAACGTGAAGCAAAATAATTAAGAGTTGAGGTTTTATTATGTCGATTACCTTAAGCGACAGTGCAGCAGCGCGAGTAAATACCTTCCTGGCAAACCGTGGTAAAGGGTTTGGCCTGCGCCTGGGTGTGAGAACCTCCGGCTGCTCAGGTATGGCCTATGTACTGGAATTTGTTGACGAGCCGGCGGCTGAAGATACCGTGTTTGAAGACAAAGGCGTTAAAGTCGTGATCGACGGTAAAAGCCTGCAATTTCTGGACGGTACGCAGTTAGACTTCGTCAAAGAAGGTCTGAACGAAGGGTTTAAGTTCACTAACCCTAACGTGAAAGACGAGTGTGGATGCGGCGAAAGCTTCCACGTGTAACGTGCGTCACCCGAAAACCCCACCGTGGCCTTGCTGCTACGTGTGGGGTTTGTTCTAACAGGCTACCCCTGAGAATGTTATGGACTACTTCACCCTCTTTGGCTTACCGGCCCGCTATCAGCTCGATACTCAGGCGCTGAGCCTCCGTTTTCAGGATCTACAACGTCAGTATCATCCTGATAAATTTGCCAGCGGTTCCCAGGCGGAACAACTTGCTGCAGTTTCGCAGTCCGCCACGATCAACCAGGCCTGGCAAACGCTGCGTCATCCCTTGATGCGCGCTGAATACTTACTGTCTTTACACGGCTTTGATATCAGAAACGAGCAGCACACGGTGCGCGATACCGCGTTCCTGATGGAGCAACTCGAGCTGCGCGAAGAGCTGGACGAGATTGAACAGGCTAAAGACAGTGAACGTCTGGATGCGTTGATGAAACGCATCAACGAGATGTACCAGGTTCGCCATCAGTTGATGGTCGAACAGCTGGACAGCGAAGCGTGGGATGTGGCGGCTGAGACCGTGCGTAAACTGCGTTTTCTCGATAAACTGCGAAGCAGTGCAGAACAACTCGAAGAAAAACTGCTCGATTTTTAATTTCGGAAGCGAAAATGGCCTTATTACAAATTAGTGAGCCTGGTCTGAGTGCCGCACCGCACCAGCGTCGTCTGGCGGTAGGCATTGACTTAGGCACCACCAACTCTCTGGTCGCGACCGTACGCAGCGGCCAGGCCGAAACGCTGGCTGACCACGAAGGTCGCCACCTGTTGCCGTCAGTGGTTCACTATCAGCAGCAGGGCTACGCTGTCGGCTACGATGCCCGTGCCAACGCGGCGCTGGACACTGCAAACACCGTCAGTTCGGTAAAACGTATGATGGGGCGCTCGCTCGCGGATATCCAGGCGCGTTATCCGCATCTGCCGTATACGTTCCAGGCAAGCGAAAACGGCCTGCCGATGATCGAAACCGCAGCGGGTTTGCTCAATCCGGTACGCGTGTCCGCCGATATTCTCAAAGCACTGGCTGCACGGGCGACCGAAGCGCTGTCCGGTGAACTGGACGGTGTGGTGATCACTGTTCCCGCCTATTTTGATGACGCGCAGCGTCAGGGTACCAAAGACGCTGCGCGTCTGGCGGGCCTGCACGTGCTGCGTCTGCTGAACGAACCGACCGCTGCCGCGATTGCCTATGGCCTGGATTCGGGTCAGGAAGGCGTGATTGCGGTCTATGACCTCGGCGGCGGCACGTTTGATATTTCTATTCTGCGCCTGAGCCGTGGTGTGTTTGAAGTGCTGGCGACGGGCGGCGATTCCGCGCTCGGTGGTGATGATTTCGACCATCTGCTGGCTGATTATATTCGCGAGCAGGCGGGCGTGGCCGATCGCAGCGATAACCGCGTACAGCGCGAGCTGCTCGATGCCGCGATTGCCGCAAAAATTGCACTCAGCGATGCTGAATCCGTCACGGTTAACGTGGCCGGGTGGCAGGGTGAAGTTACCCGCGAAACCTTTAACGAACTGATTTCCGCCCTGGTTAAGCGCACGCTGCTGGCCTGCCGTCGTGCACTGAAAGATGCCGGCGTTGAGGCGCAGGACGTTCTGGAAGTCGTGATGGTCGGTGGTTCAACACGCGTACCGCTGGTGCGTGAACGCGTGGGTGAGTTTTTTGGTCGCACGCCGCTGACCTCTATCGACCCGGACAAAGTGGTGGCTATCGGTGCGGCTATTCAGGCGGACATTCTTGTCGGCAACAAGCCTGACAGTGAAATGCTGCTGCTGGACGTCATCCCGCTGTCCCTGGGGCTGGAAACCATGGGCGGTCTGGTGGAGAAAGTGATCCCGCGTAACACCACCATTCCGGTGGCCCGCGCGCAGGACTTCACCACCTTCAAAGATGGCCAAACGGCGATGTCGATTCATGTGATGCAGGGCGAGCGTGAACTGGTGCAGGATTGCCGTTCTCTGGCGCGTTTTGCACTGCGTGGCATTCCGGCGCTGCCGGCGGGTGGGGCGCATATTCGCGTGACCTTCCAGGTTGATGCCGATGGACTGCTGAGCGTCACGGCCATGGAGAAATCCACCGGCGTGGAATCCTCTATCCAGGTCAAACCGTCCTACGGTCTGACGGACAACGAAATCGCTTCCATGATCCAGGATTCGATGAGCTTTGCCGAGCAGGATGTAAAAGCCCGCATGCTGGCAGAGCAGAAAGTCGAAGCTGCACGCGTACTGGAGAGTTTATCCGGTGCGTTGAACGCTGATGCCGCGCTGTTAAGCGCCGCAGAACGTCAGGCCATCGACGCCGCCGCCGCGCATTTGAGCGAGGTTGCACAGGGTGACGATGTTGACGCTATCGAACAAGCCATTAAAAACGTAGACAAACAAACCCAGGAATTCGCCGCTCGCCGCATGGACAAGTCCGTCCGTAGCGCGCTGAAAGGCCATTCCGTGGACGAGGTTTAATATGCCAAAGATTGTTATTTTGCCTCATCAGGATCTCTGTCCCGATGGCGCAGTTCTGGAAGCTGAGACCGGTGAGACCATTCTCGACGTTGCCCTGCGTAACGGCATCGAGATTGAACATGCCTGTGAAAAATCCTGTGCCTGCACCACCTGTCACTGCATCGTGCGTGAAGGCTTCGATTCCCTGCCGGAAAGCACGGAAGAAGAAGATGACATGCTGGACAAAGCCTGGGGACTGGAGCCGGAGAGCCGTTTAAGCTGCCAGGCTCGCGTCACCGAAGACGATTTAGTGGTCGAAATCCCACGTTACACAATCAATCATGCGCGTGAGCATTAACAGAGGGTAGTATGGGACTGAAGTGGACCGACAGCCGTGAAATCGGCGAGGCGCTGTACGACGCGTTCCCCGATCTCGATCCCAAGACCGTTCGTTTCACCGATCTGCATCAATGGATCTGTGACCTGGAAGAGTTCGATGATGATCCGCAAGCATCGAACGAAAAAATCCTTGAGGCCATTTTGCTGGTCTGGCTGGACGAAGCTGAATAAGTCAACGGGCTGCCCACGGGTGGCCCGTTTTCCTGTATGCGCGAAAATAAGGATAAATAAAATGACTGAAGCCATGAAAATTACGCTATCCACGCAGCCTGCTGACGCGCGCTGGGGTGAAAAAGCGACTTACAGCATTAACAGTGACGGCATTACCCTACACCTTAATGGAAAAGACGATCTGGGCCTTATCCAGCGCGCCGCGCGGAAAATCGACGGTCTGGGTATCAAACATATTCAGCTGGAAGGCGAAGGCTGGGACACCGAGCGCAGCTGGGCATTCTGGCAGGGCTACAAAGGACCTAAAGGCAGCCGTAAAGTTGAGTGGGCCCCGCTCGACGACGCGCAGCAGAAGGAACTGGATAGCCGCCTGAAAATCATTGACTGGGTACGTGACACCATCAATGCCCCGGCGGAAGAACTCGGCCCGGAACAGCTGGCGCAGCGCGCGGTTGATCTGCTGTGCAGCGTGGCGTGCGATAACGTCTCTTACCGCATCACCAAAGGCGAAGATCTGCGCGAGCAGAATTACATGGGTCTGCACACGGTAGGTCGTGGATCTGAACGTCCACCGGTACTGCTGGCGCTGGACTATAACCCAACCGGTGATAAAACCGCTCCGGTTTACGCCTGCCTGGTCGGCAAAGGGATCACCTTTGACTCCGGCGGTTACAGCATCAAGCAAAGCGCGTTTATGGACTCAATGAAGTCCGATATGGGCGGCGCGGCCACGGTAACGGGCGCTCTGGCGTTTGCCATCACTCGCGGTCTGAACAAACGTGTGAAGCTGTATCTGTGCTGCGCGGATAACCTGATCAGCGGCAATGCCTTCAAGCTCGGCGATATCATTCGCTATCGCAACGGCAAAAATGTTGAAGTGATGAACACCGACGCCGAAGGCCGTTTGGTGCTGGCAGATGGCCTGATTGACGCCAGTGCGCAGAAACCTGAATTGATCATCGATGCCGCGACGTTGACCGGTGCGGCGAAAACAGCTCTGGGTAACGATTACCATGCGCTGTTTAGCTTTGATGACCAGCTGGCAGCTCGTCTGATGGCAAGCGCGGCGCAGGAGAATGAACCGTTCTGGCGCCTGCCGTTGGCGGAATTCCACCGTAACCAGTTGCCGTCCAACTTTGCCGAGCTGAACAACACCGGCAGCGCGGCCTATCCTGCGGGCGCAAGCACCGCGGCGGGCTTCCTGTCGCATTTCGTGGAAAACTATCAGCAAGGCTGGCTGCATATCGACTGCTCTGCAACCTATCGCAAGGCACCGGTTGAGCAGTGGTCCGCGGGCGCGACCGGTCTGGGTGTGCGCACCATCGCGAATCTGCTGACTGCCTGAAAGGTGTTTTTGTAGGCCGGGTAAGCGAAGCGCCACCCGGCATTTTGCCTGATGCGACGCGGTGCGTCTTATCAGGCCTACAACCCATATGTACAAAATTTGTGATCTTATGTCCGAAATAAAAAATGAATTAGAAACGTTGCTGGAAAAAGCAGCGACGGAGCCTGCGCATCGTCCGGCCTTTTTCCGCACGTTGCTGGAATCCACCGTCTGGGTTCCGGGTACGGCCGCAGAAGGCGAGGCGATAGCTGAAGACAGCGCACTGGATCTGCAGCACTGGGAAAAAGAAGACGGCACCACCGTGATCCCGTTTTTCACCTCCCTTGACGCTCTGCAGCAGGCCGTTGAAGACGAACAGGCGTTTGTTGTGATGCCAGTACGCACGCTGTTTGAAATGACGCTGGGTGCGACGCTGTTTCTCAACGCCAAACTGCCGACCGGCAAAGAATTTATGCCGCGTGAAATCAGCCTGCTGCTCGGTGAAGAAGGCAATCCGTTGAGTACCCAGGAAGTGCTGGAAGGCGGCGAGTCGCTGATCCTCTCCGAGGTCGCGGAACCTCCGGCGCAGATGATCGACTCGCTCACGACGCTGTTTAAAACCATTAAACCGGTAAAACGGGCGTTTATCTGCTCGATTAAAGATAGCCCGGATGCCCAGCCTAATCTGCTGATTGGCATTGAAGCCGAGGGCGATATTGAAGAGATTATTCATGCCACGGGCAGCGTAGCGACCGATACGTTACCGGGTGATGAACCGATTGATATCTGCCAGGTGGTGAAAGGTGAGAAAGGGGTCAGCCACTTTATTACCGAACACATCGCGCCGTTCTACGAGCGCCGCTGGGGCGGTTTCCTGCGCGATTTTAAACAGAACCGGATCATCTAAAAGACCTTGCCGAATGGCCACGCATACGTCTTATCCAGCCTACGATTTACACTATTTTGTAGGCCGGATGCGCGACGCGCCATCCGGCATTTCCAGCTTTATAATATCGGTTCTACCGGTAAATCATTGCGTGCACCCCATTCGCTCCATGCCCCGTCATACAGGGCCACGTTAGGGACACCCAGCGTGGTAAGCGCCAGTACCACCACGGCGGCGGTTACGCCGGAGCCGCAACTGGCGATAATCGGTCTGTCAAAGCTCACGCCGTGGCTAAAGAAGATGGCGTCCAGTTCCTCGGTGGTTTTTAACTCGCCGTCGCGAACCAGTTCAGTCCACGGTACGTTTAGCGCACCGGGAACATGACCACGCCTCAGGCCAGGACGTGGCTCATCAACTTCCGCATTGAAACGCGCAGCCGGACGCGCATCAACAATCTGTGCGGTTTTTTCATGGCTGGCCAGCAGGACATCGGTCACTCGCACCACGGCTTCCGGCGTAAACGTCGCGTCAAACTCGCCTTCTGACAAATCAACGTTCCCTGCCTGCAGCGGGAATTCATCACGCTGCCAGCTTGCGAAACCGCCCGCCAGAATGGAGACATTTTCCACACCAAACGTGCGCAGCATCCACCAGGCGCGCGGGGCAGAAAACAGATTGCCGTCATCGTAAATGACCAGGTGTTTATCCTGATGTACGCCCAGTTCGCGCATGGCTACGGCGAACGCCTCCGGGCGTGGCATCATATGCGGTAACGCTGAGGTATGGTCGGAGAGCGCTTCGATATCAAAAAAGACCGCGCCAGGGATATGGCCAGCGCGATACTCCTCGCCAACATCACGATCTTCCTGCCCTGGAGGCGCCATCCGGGCATCAAGAATCTGTATTTCCGGATCGTCAATGTGTTCGACAAGCCAGTCGGCAGCGACAAAGAAGGCGGTGGTCATAGGCATCTCCATTTTTACCAGGTTTCGGCAAATTGTCGGCTGTTTACCGTCAAGGGACAAGTAAAAGAGGCTGATTTGTCAGGGTGGATCGACATTATTCACGAAAATTCAGATAACGTTGATTGGTTACAGACTTCCACATCCTGAAATCTCACGCATAATAGGGATTCTACGTAGCTAACGGGCCGCTCAGGCCAGGGATGAAAAATGAAACATTTACGCGTAGCGGCCTGTATGCTGATGCTTGCGCTGGCGGGGTGCGATAATAATGATAAGCCGTCGACGGACGCGAAAAATGATACGCCTGCCCCACAGACCTCGTCGGTAAAAGATCCGGCGCAATTACACAAGCTGACACAGCAAAGTCAGGGTAAACCGTTGACGCTACTGGACGCCTCCGAAGTCCAGTTAGACGGCGCGGCGACGCTGGTGCTGACGTTCTCCATCCCCCTCGATCCTGAGCAAGATTTTTCTCGCGTACTGCACGTTGTCGATAAAAAAAGCGGCAAAGTGGACGGGGCCTGGGAATTGGCGCCCAACCTGAAAGAGCTACGCTTACGTCATCTGGAGCCCAACCGCGAACTGGTGGTGACTATTGAGCGCGATTTACTGGCGCTGAATAAGGCGACGTTTGGCACTGAATATGAAAAAAACATCACCACGCGCGATGTCCAGCCGAGCGTCGGATTTGCCAGTCGCGGCTCGCTGTTGCCAGGCAAAGTAATCGAAGGCCTGCCGGTGATGGCGCTGAACGTCAACAGCGTGGATGTGAATTTCTTTCGCGTGAAGCCGGAGTCGCTTGGCGCGTTTATCAGCCAGTGGGAATACCGCAACTCATTGTCTAACTGGGAATCCGACAACCTGCTGAAAATGGCAGAGCTGGTTTATACCGGGCGCTTTGACCTTAATCCGGCACGCAATACCCGTGAGAAACTGCTGCTGCCGCTGGGCGAAATCAAGCCGTTGCAGCAGGCGGGGGTGTACGTTGCGGTGATGAACCAGGCCGGGCAATACAATTACAGCAATGCTGCCACGCTATTTACGCTCAGCGATATTGGCGTATCCGCACACCGTTACCACAATCAGCTGGATGTCTTTACCCAGAGCCTGGAAAACGGCGCTGCGCAGCAGGGTATAGATGTTACCTTGCTCAATGAGAAAGGGCAGACGCTGGCGCAGGCGACCAGCGATGCGCAGGGACACGTGAAGCTCGAGACGGATAAAGACGCCGCCATATTGCTGGCGCGTAAAGACGGGCAAACCACGCTGCTGGACCTGAAATTACCGGCGCTGGATCTGGCTGAATTTGATATCGCGGGGGCACCGGGATACAGCAAACAGTTCTTTATGTTCGGTCCGCGCGATCTCTATCGTCCCGGTGAAACGGTGATCCTCAACGGATTACTGCGCGACAGCGATGGCAAAACGTTGCCCGATCAGCCGGTGAAGCTGGAAGTCGTTAAGCCCGATGGGCAGGTATTACGCACGGTGGTCAGCCAGCCCGAAAACGGTCTGTACCGTCTGACCTGGCCGCTGGACAGCAGTGCGCCAACCGGTATGTGGCATATTCGCGCCAACACCGGCGATAACCGCTCACGGATGTGGGATTTCCACGTCGAAGATTTTATGCCCGAGCGGATGGCGCTCAACCTCACTGCCAATAAAATGCCGATTACACCGGCTGACGATGTGAAGTTTTCGGTGGTGGGTTACTACCTGTACGGTGCGCCTGCGAATGGTAATGCTCTGCAAGGTCAGCTATTCCTGCGACCACAGCGTGAAGCGGTGTCTGCATTGCCGGGATTCCAGTTTGGCAATATTGCTGAAGAGAATCTCTCCCGCAGTCTGGATGAAGTTCAGCTGACGCTGGATGAAAACGGTCGTGGCGAAGTCACAACCAGCAGTCAGTGGCAGGAAGCTCACTCGCCGTTACAGGTCATTTTGCAGGCCAGCCTGCTGGAGTCGGGTGGCCGTCCGGTGACCCGTCGGGTAGAACAGGCTATCTGGCCTGCAGATACCCTGCCGGGTATTCGCCCGCAATTCGCAGCCAAAGCCGTTTATGATTACCGCACCGATACCACGGTGAATCAGCCGATCGTTGATGAAGACAGCAACGCCGCGTTTGATATTGTTTATGCCGATGCAAAAGGCGAGAAAAAAGCGGTTTCCGGCTTGCAGGTGCGGTTGATCCGCGAACGTCGGGATTACTATTGGAACTGGTCTGAAGGAGAGGGCTGGCAGTCGCAGTTCGATCAAAAGGATCTGGTCGAAGGCGAGCAAACGCTGGATCTTACCGCTGATGAAACCGGTAAGGTCAGCTTCCCGGTGGAGTGGGGTGCTTACCGTCTGGAAGTGAAAGCACCCAACGATACGGTGAGCAGCGTGCGCTTCTGGGCCGGATACAGCTGGCAGGATAACAGCGACGGCAGCGGGGCGGTGCGCCCGGATCGTGTCACTCTGAAGCTGGATAAACCCAATTATCGTCCTGGCGACACCATGAAGTTGCACATTGCCGCGCCTGCTGCCGGTAAAGGCTATGCAATGGTGGAATCCAGCGAAGGCCCGCTGTGGTGGCAAGAGATCGATGTCCCTGCAAATGGTCTGGATCTCTCTATTCCGGTCGACAAAACCTGGAACCGCCATGACCTCTATCTTAGCGCGTTGGTGATCCGCCCTGGCGACAAATCCCGCTCGGCTACGCCAAAACGGGCGGTCGGGTTACTGCATTTGCCGCTGGGCGATGAAAATCGTCGCCTGGATTTGACGCTGGAAAATCCGGCTAAAATGCGCCCGAATCAACCGTTGACCGTTAACGTTAAGGCCAGCGTCAAAAATGGTGACATACCTAAACAGGTTAACGTCCTGGTCTCCGCTGTAGACAGCGGGGTGTTGAATATCACCGATTACGCTACCCCGGATCCGTGGCAGGCATTTTTCGGCCAGAAACGCTATGGCGCGGATATTTATGATATTTACGGCCTGGTAATCGAAGGGCAAGGGCGTTTGGCGGCACTGCGTTTCGGTGGCGATGGTGATGAGCTAAAACGCGGCGGCAAACCGCCGGTTAATCACGTCAATATCGTGGCGCAACAGGCGCTGCCGGTCACGCTCAACGAGAAAGGTGAGGGCACGGTAACGTTGCCGATTGGCGATTTTAACGGTGAACTGCGGGTGATGGCGCAGGCCTGGACCGCAGATGACTTTGGCAGTAGCGAGAGTAAAGTGATCGTCGCTGCGCCGGTGATCGCGGAACTGAATATGCCACGCTTTATGGCCGGCGGTGATACTTCGCGCCTGACGCTGGACGTCACCAATCTGACAGATAGGCCGCAGACGCTGAATATTCAGCTTACCGCCAGCGGCTTAGTGTCACTGATGGGCCAAAACCCTTCCCCGGTGGATCTGGCACCTGGCGTGCGTACCACGTTATTTATTCCGGTACGGGCACTGGAGGGATTCGGCGATGGTGAGATTCAGGCCGTTATTAGTGGTTTGACGCTGCCAGGTGAAACGCTCCCCGTTCAACATAAACAGTGGAAGATTGGCGTGCGTCCGGCGTTCCCGGCGCAAACTCTCAATAGCGGCGTGGCGCTGCAAGCCGGTGAAACCTGGCAGTTACCGGACGGGGAATTGACCAACTTCTCCCCGGCAACGGTGCAGGGGCAACTGCTGTTCAGCGGCAAGCCGCCGCTGAATCTGGCGCGCTATGTTCGCGAATTGAAAGCCTATCCTTACGGCTGCCTGGAGCAGACTGCCAGCGGATTATTCCCGTCGTTGTATACCAACGCCGCACAGTTGAAGGCGTTGGGTATAGCGGGTGATAGCGATGAAAAACGCCGCACGGCGGTTGAAATAGGTATTTCCCGGTTACTGCAAATGCAGCGTGACGATGGGGGATTTGCGCTGTGGGATAAGAACGGGCCGGAAGAGTACTGGCTGAGTGCCTATGTTATGGACTTCCTCGTCCGGGCAAATGAACAGGGCTACAGCGTCCCGAGTGAGGTGATCAACCGGGGCAATGCGCGTCTGCTGCGTTATTTACAGGATCCGGGCATGATGTCGATTCGCTACACCGACGACACCGCAGCCAGCCGGTTTGCCGTACAGTCCTATGCCGCGCTGGTACTGGCCCGTCAGCAGAAAGCGCCGCTGGGCGCTCTGCGTGAGATCTGGGAGCGTCGAGCTCAGGCCGCCTCTGGCCTGCCGCTGCTGCAATTGGGCATTGCGCTGAAAAATATGGGCGATGCGAATCGCAGTGAACAGGCGCTGACGTTGGCACTCAATACGCCGCGCCGAGATACGCAGCAGTGGATGGCGGATTACGGCAGTCAGCTACGCGACAACGCGCTGATGCTGGCCTTGCTGGAAGAGAATAAACTGAAACCCGACGTGCAAAATACTTTGCTGAATACGCTGTCGGAGCAGGCTTTCGGTCAGCGCTGGCTCTCCACGCAGGAGAATAATGCGCTGTTCCTTGCTGCCCGTACGCTGCAGGATCTGCCGGGCACGTGGCAGGCGCAGACCTCTCTCTCTGAACAACCGCTGGCGGGTGATAAATCGCAAACCCGAAATCTGGATGCGGAACAGTTAGCGACGCTGGCGGTGACCAACACGGGTAATCTGCCGCTGTGGCTGCGTCTGGACGTCAGCGGCTATCCGCAAAGCTCACCGCAGCCTGCCAGCAATGTACTGCTCATTGAACGTCAGGTGCTGGGCACCGATGGGCAGAGTAAATCGCTCTCGTCTCTGCGCAGCGGCGAGCTGGTGCTGGTCTGGTTGACGGTTAGAGCCAGCCAGAATGTTCCGGATGCGCTGGTGGTCGATCTTCTGCCTGCTGGTCTGGAACTGGAAAACCAGAATCTGGCCAACGGTAGCGCCAGCCTGCAGGATAGCGGCAGCGAAGTGGCGAATTTGCTTAATCAAATGCAGCAAGCGGATATCCAGCACGTTGAATTCCGCGACGATCGCTTTGTCGCGGCGGTGGCAGTCAACGAAGGGCAACCGGTCACGCTGGTGTATCTGGCGCGCGCGGTCACACCGGGGACGTATCAGGTACCTGTACCCCAGGTGGAATCGATGTATGTTCCGCAGTGGCGTGCCACCGGCACGGCTGAGGGCCCGCTGATTGTCAGACCGTAAATGATGCATCGGTGGGTTAAACGCAGCGGCTGGCTGGTAGCCGCTGCGTTGCTGACAGGGGCAGCGGTGTGGACGGCGGATAAAATCTGGCCGTTGCCGCTGCATGAGGTTAATCCTGCGCGAGTAGTGGTGGCTCAGGACGGGACGCCGCTGTGGCGCTTTGCCGACGCGGACGGTATCTGGCGTTATCCGGTCACGCTTGAAGAGGTCTCGCCCCGTTATCTTGAGGCGCTCATTAACTACGAAGATCGCTGGTTCTGGAAACATCCCGGCGTCAATCCGTTTTCTGTGCTTCGCGCCGCCTGGCAGGATCTCACCTCCGGGCGCGTGGTCTCCGGAGGCAGTACGCTCACCATGCAGGTGGCGAGGCTGCTCGACCCACATCCGCGCACTTTTGGCGGTAAGTTTCGCCAACTCTGGCGTGCATTCCAATTGGAATGGCATCTCTCCAAACGCGATATCCTGACGCTGTATCTTAACCGCGCGCCGTTTGGTGGGACGCTGCAAGGCGTTGGTGCCGCAAGCTGGGCGTATCTGGGTAAATCACCGGCACAACTCAGCTACTCCGATGCCGCGTTGCTGGCTGTACTGCCGCAGGCGCCGAGCCGTCTGCGTCCGGACCGTTGGCCGGATCGGGCGCAAGCCGCGCGCAATAAAGTGCTCGATCGCATGGCGACGCAGGGTGTCTGGTCGGCAAAACAGGCGCAGGAATCACGCGAAGAACCGGTCTGGCTGGCACCAAGGCAGATGCCGCAATTGGCGCCGTTATTCTCACGCATGATGCTGAACAAAAGCAGCAGCAACAAAATTGTCACCACGCTGGACGCCGGGCTGCAACGTCAACTAGAGGAGCTGGCGCAAAACTGGAAGGGGCGGCTTCCGGCGCGCAGTTCGCTGGCGATGATTGTGGTCGACCATACCGATATGCGCGTACGTGGCTGGGTGGGCTCGGTAGATATGAATGACGACACCCGCTTTGGGCATGTGGATATGGTGAGCGCGATCCGCTCGCCGGGATCGGTGCTGAAACCCTTTGTCTATGGACTCGCGTTGGAGGATGGACTGGTTCACCCGGCCTCATTATTGCAGGACGTACCGCGGCGTACCGGGGATTATCGTCCGGGGAATTTTGACAGCGGTTTTCATGGCCCGGTAAGCATGAGCGAGGCGTTGGTGCGCTCGCTGAATCTGCCGGCAGTCCAGGTACTGGAAGCCTACGGCCCGAAACGTTTTGCCGCCAGGCTGCGTAACGTGGGGTTACCGTTGTATTTACCGGCAGGGGCTGCGCCAAATCTGTCACTGATCCTCGGGGGCGCGGGAGCCAGGCTTGAGGATATGGTCGCGGCGTACAGCGCCTTTGCCCGTCAGGGAAAAGCAGGAAAGCTCCGTCTGCAGCCGGAAGACCCGCTGCTGGAACGCCCGCTGATGTCCGCTGGTGCGGCGTGGATTATCCGGCGGATTATGGCGGACGACGCGCAGCCCCTGCCGGATAACGCCCTGAGTCGTGTGGTACCGCTGGCGTGGAAAACGGGCACCAGCTACGGCTATCGCGATGCGTGGGCGATTGGCGTTAACTCACGTTACGTGATTGGCATCTGGACCGGCAGACCCGACGGCACGCCGGTGGTGGGGCAATTTGGTTTTGCCAGCGCCGTGCCTTTGCTGAATCAGGTTAACAACCTGCTGCTGGCGCGTGGGACAAACCAGCCTGAAGACCCGCGACCAGAGTCGGTCAGCCGGGGCGTAGTGTGCTGGCCGGGTGGGCAATTTTTGCCCAACGGGGACGGTAACTGTCGTCGTCGTTTAGCCACCTGGCTATTGGACGGTAGCCAGCCGCCTACGCTGTTATTACCCGAGCAGGAAGGGGTTAACGGTATTCGTTTTCCCGTCTGGTTAGATGCGTCAGAAAAACGCGTGGCGCCAGACTGCCCGCAGGCGCGAGAACAGACGTTAATTGTCTGGCCGTTGCCGCTGGAGCCCTGGCTACCGCCATCCGAGCGGCGAGCCGCACGGCTACCGCCAGTTTCCGCAACCTGCCCGCCGTTGGGGCAGGACGCTTCCTTACCGCTGCAGTTGACAGGCGTTCGCGATGGCGCGATTGTGAAACGCTTACCCGGTTCACCAGCGGTCTCCGTGCCGCTACAAACCAGCGGTGGGACAGGTGAACGCTGGTGGTTTCTTAACGGTGAGCGGCTGGAAGAACGTGGGCGGAGTCTGACCCTGCGCTTAACGGTCGCAGGAGAGTACCAGCTGTTGGTTATGGATGACGGCGGGCAGGTTGCCACGGTGAGATTTGCTTTGCAGTAGACCAGTCTGATGTTATTTGTTGCTGAAATTCATCTTATTTTAAAGAAATGTTACCTTCATCAATAGTCAATTGCCGGGATGCTCTTTATAATCCGCGCCAGGTAAACCACAACAAAACAATTTTTTCAGAGGTAATCATGGCTATTGAACGTACTTTTTCCATCATCAAACCAAATGCGGTGGCAAAAAACGTTATTGGAAGCATCTTCGCACGCTTTGAATCAGCAGGGTTCAAAATTGTGGGGACTAAAATGCTGCACCTGACCGTTGAACAGGCGCGTGGCTTCTATGCCGAGCACGACGGCAAACCGTTCTTTGATGGCCTGGTTGAATTCATGACCTCTGGTCCGATCGTTGTTTCCGTACTGGAAAGCGAAAACGCCGTTCAGCGTCACCGCGATCTGCTGGGTGCAACCAACCCGGCGAATGCGCTGGCAGGTACGCTGCGTGCAGATTACGCTGACAGCTTCACCGAGAACGGCACCCACGGTTCCGACTCCGTCGAATCTGCGGCGCGTGAAATCGCCTATTTCTTTGGCGAAGGCGAGGTTTGCCCGCGTACTCGCTGATCTCCTGCGTCTTTCACGTCGCCGATGCGTTGGCTGCGTTCGTTTACCCCGGTCACATAGTTTTCTATGCTCCCGGGGATGCTCGAACTTGCCGTCTTCCTGCGACGCGAAATCCTTTGGAGATGAATTAGCATTTACATATTATTTTCGCTAATGCTTCGTGCAAACGTGGCATCCCTGCGCCAGACTTTGTACAATGCAACGCCCCGGAAGAGCAGACCGCTTGCCGGGGCGTTTCTTTTTATCAACCCTCCACGGGCCATAACGTGTAACAACGAGGCCGGAAAAAATTATGTCTGAATTAGTTAACACCTCTGAAGTCGTCATTGCTGCGGTTCCAAATAAAAATGGAAAAATTAACCTGCTGGATCTGAACCGTCAGCAGATGCGCGAATTCTTCAAAGAGATGGGCGAAAAGCCGTTTCGTGCCGATCAGGTCATGAAATGGATGTACCACTATTGCAGCGACAACTTTGATGACATGACTGACATCAACAAAGTGCTGCGCAACAAACTGAAAGAAGTCGCTGAAATTCGCGCCCCGGAAGTGGTGGAAGAGCAGCGTTCGTCTGACGGCACCATCAAATGGGCCATTGCCGTTGGCGACCAGCGCGTAGAAACCGTGTATATCCCGGAAGACGATCGCGCCACCCTGTGTGTGTCTTCACAGGTCGGCTGTGCATTAGAGTGTAAATTCTGCTCTACGGCGCAACAGGGCTTTAACCGTAACCTGCGGGTGTCGGAAATCATCGGCCAGGTCTGGCGCGCGGCGAAAATCGTCGGTGCGGTGAAGGCAACGGGCGTGCGTCCTATCACCAACGTGGTCATGATGGGCATGGGCGAACCGTTGTTGAACCTGACCAACGTGGTTCCGGCGATGGAAATCATGCTTGATGACTTCGGTTTTGGGCTGTCAAAACGCCGTGTTACGCTGTCTACCTCCGGCGTGGTCCCTGCACTGGATAAGCTGGGCGACATGATTGACGTTGCGTTGGCGATTTCCCTGCATGCGCCGAACGATGAAATCCGTGACGAAATCGTGCCGATCAACAAAAAGTACAATATTGCTACGTTCCTTGAGTCGGTACGTGGCTACATTTCGAAGTCGAACGCCAACCAGGGCCGCGTCACCATCGAATATGTGATGTTAGATCACATTAACGACGGTACCGAGCACGCACATCAGCTGGCGGAGCTGCTGAAAGATACGCCGTGTAAGATTAACCTGATCCCATGGAACCCGTTCCCGGGCGCGCCGTACGGACGGAGTTCTAACAGCCGTATTGATCGTTTCTCCAAAGTGTTGATGGGCTATGGTTTCACGACCATCGTGCGTAAAACACGCGGCGACGATATTGATGCAGCCTGCGGTCAGCTGGCGGGTGACGTCATTGACCGTACCAAGCGTACTCTGCGCAAGCGCATGCAGGGTGATGCTATCGACATCAAGACCGTTTGATGTTGGTGCACTACGGTATAATTAATGTACCGTAGTGCAATGTAAGTGACATACGGTCATTTGTTATACTCGTCAGGTCAATATTAACGGTGCGTTTTCGTCGACTTTAAGGCAGTATGTAGCGGCCCAACAAGAGTTTAGCCCTCAGGTTTACGCTGTTTTGTCATTGATAGTCTGACCGTTTTATACTGTCTGACCAAGGTTAACTGACCAGATGTTTCGCGGTGTGGGTGAGCATTGTGGCTCACCGGCGCCAGAGCCCATATTTACGCAGCTGTAGCGAATGAATACTGAAGCCACGCACGACAAAAATGAAGCACTCTCCACCGGCGTTCGCCTGCGCAATGCCCGTGAACAACTCGGATTCAGCCAACAGGCAGTCGCGGAACGACTGTGCCTGAAGGTCTCCACGGTACGCGATATTGAAGAAGATAAGGCGCCAGCCGATCTCGCTTCAACGTTTCTGCGCGGGTATATCCGTTCCTATGCGCGTTTGGTGCATATTCCTGAAGAAGAACTGTTGCCAGGGCTGGAAAAACAGGCTCCGATTCGCCCAGCCAAAGTGGCGCCGATGCAGAGTTTCTCGCTCGGTAAGCGCCGCAAAAAGCGTGATGGCTGGTTAATGACCTTTACCTGGCTGGTACTGTTTGTCGTGGTTGGACTTACTGGCGCCTGGTGGTGGCAGAATCATAAAGCGCAGCAGGAAGAGATCACCACGATGGCCGATCAATCCTCCGCTGAGCTAAATGCGGGTAAAGACAGTGCCCAGAGCGTGCCGTTAGATACCAGCGCTGCGGCAAGTCAGGATATGACTCCCCCCGCGCCGGATGATGGCGCGGCGGCAGACGCAGCGTCAGCACCTGACGCTGCCACAGTGCCAGCACCTGCTGCAGATGCGCAACAGAATGCGGTAGTGGCACCGTCTCAGGCCAACGTAGACACAGCGACAACGGCGCCAACCTCACCGGCTACGGCGGCACCTTTGCCGACCGATCAAGCGGGTGTGACAACACCTGCCGCCGATCCTAACGCGCTGGTGATGAATTTTACCGCCGACTGCTGGCTGGAAGTCAGTGATGCGACCGGTAAAAAACTGTTTAGCGGTATGCAGCGTAAAGATGGCACGTTAAATCTTGTCGGCCAGGCACCGTACAAACTGAAAATTGGTGCACCGGCAGCAGTGCAGATTCAGTTCCAGGGTAAACCTGTCGACCTGAGTCGTTTTATCAGAACTAACCAGGTTGCGCGTCTGACCGTAAATGCCGAACAACCAGCGGCTCAGTAACAGACGGCAATGCGGGAGATTTTTTAATGCATAATCAGGCTCCAATTCAACGTAGAAAATCGACACGCATTTACGTTGGGAATGTGCCGATTGGTGATGGCGCGCCCATCGCCGTACAGTCTATGACCAATACGCGAACCACGGATGTGGCGGCGACGGTCAATCAAATCAAAGCGCTGGAACGCGTTGGGGCTGACATTGTCCGAGTCTCTGTACCGACAATGGATGCTGCAGAAGCGTTCAAGCTTATCAAACAGCAAGTCACAGTCCCGCTGGTTGCCGATATTCACTTTGACTACCGTATCGCGCTGAAAGTAGCGGAATACGGCGTCGACTGTCTGCGTATCAACCCCGGCAATATCGGTAATGAAGAGCGTATTCGCATGGTGGTGGACTGCGCTCGCGATAACAACATTCCTATCCGCATCGGCGTTAACGCCGGATCGCTGGAAAAAGATCTGCAGGAAAAATACGGCGAACCCACGCCGCAGGCGCTGCTGGAATCAGCTATGCGTCATGTGGATCATCTCGATCGTCTGAACTTCGACCAGTTCAAAGTGAGCGTTAAAGCCTCTGATGTGTTCCTTGCCGTTGAATCTTATCGTCTGTTAGCCAAACAGATCGATCAGCCGCTGCATCTGGGGATCACCGAAGCCGGTGGCGCACGTAGCGGATCGGTGAAGTCCGCGATTGGCCTGGGTTTGCTGTTGTCAGAAGGGATCGGCGATACGCTGCGCGTTTCTCTGGCGGCCGATCCGGTAGAAGAGATCAAAGTAGGCTTCGATATTCTGAAATCGCTGCGCATTCGCGCGCGCGGGATCAACTTTATCGCCTGCCCAACCTGTTCTCGTCAGGAGTTTGACGTCATCGGCACGGTTAACGCGCTGGAGCAACGTCTGGAAGACATCATCACGCCAATGGACGTTTCGATCATCGGCTGTGTGGTAAACGGTCCTGGTGAAGCGTTGGTTTCCACGCTCGGCGTGACGGGTGGCAACAAGAAAAGCGGCCTGTATGAAGACGGTGTACGTAAGGATCGTATCGATAACGACGATATGATTACCCAGCTAGAAGCCCGTATTCGTGCCAAAGCCAGCATCCTGGACGAAGCGCGTCGAATTGACGTGCAGCAGGTTGAAAAATAACAACGTGATGGGAAGCGGCGTGCTTCCCGTGTATGATTGAACCCGCATGGCGCCCGCATTGTTCGGGTTAGCGCTGAGGGTTCATTTTTATATCCATAAAGAGAATAAACGTGGCAAAAAACATTCAAGCCATTCGCGGCATGAACGATTATCTGCCTGGCGAAACCGCCATCTGGCAGCGCATTGAAGGCACTCTTAAAAACGTGCTCGGCAGCTACGGTTACAGTGAAATCCGCTTGCCGATTGTAGAGCAGACCCCGTTATTCAAACGCGCGATCGGTGAAGTGACCGACGTGGTTGAAAAAGAGATGTACACCTTTGAGGACCGTAATGGCGATAGCCTGACTTTGCGTCCTGAAGGAACGGCTGGCTGCGTACGCGCCGGCATCGAACATGGTCTCCTGTACAATCAGGAACAGCGTCTGTGGTATATCGGACCGATGTTCCGCCACGAGCGCCCGCAAAAAGGTCGCTATCGCCAATTCCATCAGCTGGGTGTCGAAGTGTTTGGCCTACAAGGCCCGGACATTGATGCTGAGCTGATTATGCTGACCGCTCGCTGGTGGCGTGCACTGGGTATTTCTCAGCATGTTAGCCTTGAACTGAACTCCATCGGTTCTCTGGAAGCCCGTGCTAACTACCGAGATGCATTGGTGGCGTACCTGGAACAGCATAAAGACAAACTGGACGAAGACTGCAAGCGTCGCATGTATACCAACCCGCTGCGTGTACTCGATTCCAAAAATCCGGAAGTGCAGGCGCTGCTCAACGACGCTCCGGCGCTGGGCGACTACCTGGATGAGGACTCACGCGCGCATTTCGCCGGTCTGTGTACGCTGCTGGAGTCAGCAGGTATTGCTTACACCGTTAACCAACGACTGGTTCGTGGTCTCGACTACTACAACCGTACCGTATTTGAGTGGGTCACCAGCAGCCTGGGCTCGCAGGGTACCGTGTGTGCGGGTGGTCGTTATGACGGTCTGGTCGAGCAACTTGGCGGTCGTGCTACGCCAGCGGTTGGCTTCGCGATGGGGCTGGAACGACTTGTTTTGTTAGTTCAGGCAGTTAATCCGGAATTTATTGCTTCTCCTGTTGTCGATATATACCTGATCGCTTCAGGTACAGATACGCAGTCGGCGGCAATGGCGCTGGCTGAACGTCTGCGCGATGAAGTTCCGGGCGTAAAACTGATGACAAACCACGGTGGCGGCAACTTTAAGAAACAGTTTGCTCGCGCCGATAAGTGGGGCGCTCGCGTTGCACTGGTACTGGGTGAGTCCGAAGTGGCTGACGGTACTGTTGTAGTGAAGGATTTGCGCACTGGTGAGCAAACGGCAGTAGCGCAGGATAGCGTTGCCGCGCATTTGCGCACTTTGACTTGCTAAGGAGAAGGACAGCGTGGAAATTTACGAGAACGAAAACGACCAGGTTGATGCGGTAAAACGCTTCTTTGCCGAAAATGGCAAAGCGCTGGTGGTTGGGGTTATTTTAGGGGTTGGCGCACTGGTTGGCTGGCGTTACTGGACCAGCCATCAGACGGAGTCCACACGCTCTGCTTCTCTGGCGTATCAAAATACAGTGACTGCGGTCAGTGCGGGTAAGCAGGACAGTATTCCTGCCGCAGAGAAATTTGCTGCAGAGAACAAAAATACCTACGGCGCGTTAGCGTCGATGGAACTGGCGCAGCAGTTTGTTGATCAAAACGAACTTGAGAAAGCCGCTACCCAGTTGCAACAAGGACTGGCGGCGACCAGCGATGAGAATCTCAAAGCGGTGATTAATCTGCGTCTTGCGCGTGTGCAAGTTCAGCTTAAACAAGCGGATACCGCGCTGAAAACGCTCGACACCATTAAAGGTGAAGGGTGGGCGGCCATTGTCGCCGCTCTGCGTGGCGAAGCGTTGCTGAGCAAAGGCGATAAACAAGGCGCGCGTAGCGCATGGGAAGCGGGTGTAAAAAGCGAAGCCTCTCCTGCTCTGAGCGAAATGATGCAGATGAAAATCAATAATTTGTCCATCTGAGAGGGACCCGATGCAATTGCGTAAATTACTTCTGCCAGGGCTGCTTTCCGTTACCCTATTAAGCGGCTGTTCACTGTTTGGTGGCGAAGAAGATGTCGTTAAGATGTCCCCATTACCGGTGGTTGAAAACCAGTTTACTCCGTCTACAGCCTGGAGCACGTCTGTAGGTAACGGTATTGGTGATTTCTATTCCAATCTTCATCCTGCGCTGGCAGATAACGTTGTCTATGCGGCGGATCGTACAGGCGTCGTTAAAGCTCTGAACGCGGATGATGGCAAAGAAGTCTGGTCCGTCAATCTGGCGGAAAAAGACGGCTGGTTCTCTAGAGTCTCTGCACAGCTTTCTGGTGGTGTGACGGTTTCCGGTGGTCACGTCTATATCGGCAGCGAAAAAGCCCAGGTTTATGCGCTTAATACCAGCGACGGTACTATTGCCTGGCAGACTCGTGTTGCCGGTGAAGCGCTGTCTCGCCCGGTGGTGAGTGATGGTGTGGTATTGATTCACACCAGCAACGGTCAACTGCAGGCGTTAAACGAAGCTGACGGTGCCGTCAAATGGACCGTCAACCTGGATATGCCATCGCTTTCGTTACGCGGCGAATCAGCCCCGGCTAGCGCTTTTGGTGCGGCGATTGTCGGCGGTGATAACGGTCGCGTGAGCGCCGTGCTGATGCAACAGGGCCAGATGATTTGGCAGCAACGTATTTCTCAGGCGACCGGTCCAACAGAAATCGATCGTCTGAGTGATGTTGACACCACGCCGGTTATCGTTAATGGCGTTGTGTACGCCCTGGCTTATAATGGTAACCTGACGGCGCTGGATCTGCGCAGCGGCCAGGTTATGTGGAAACGTGAACTCGGCTCGGTGAATGATTTCATCGTCGATGGCAACCGTATCTATCTGGTAGATCAGAATGACCGCGTGCTGGCGTTAACCACTGACGGCGGCGTAACGCTGTGGACGCAGAGCGATCTGCTTCACCGTCTGCTGACGTCTCCGGCGCTGTATAATGGCAATCTGGTTGTCGGCGATAGCGAAGGCTATCTGCACTGGATTAACATTGATGATGGCCGCTTTGTGGCCCAGCAGAAAGTCGACAGCTCCGGTTTCCTGACCGAGCCAGTATCGGCTGATGGTAAACTGCTGATCCAGGCGAAAGACGGTACGCTGTATTCCATTACGCGTTAATCGTCCTGCCGCTCGCTTTGAAAAACGGCTCCTGGTGCAGGGGCCGTTTTCCTGTTTTTAACAATGGCGTAAAAATACGTCCGTTGTCTGATGATTTTTTAAATGAGGCTTTAAACATGGTACCTGTGGTCGCGCTTGTCGGGCGCCCTAACGTTGGCAAATCCACGTTATTTAACCGTCTAACTCGCACCCGAGATGCGCTGGTTGCGGATTTCCCGGGTCTGACTCGTGACCGTAAGTACGGTCGTGCTGAGATTGAAGGACGCGAGTTTATCTGTGTTGATACCGGCGGTATTGATGGCACCGAAGACGGGGTCGAAACCCGCATGGCTGCACAGTCGCTGCTAGCCATCGAAGAAGCGGATGTTGTGCTGTTCATGGTTGATGCGCGTGCTGGCCTGATGCCGGCAGATGAAGCCATCGCCAAACATCTGCGTTCGCGCCAAAAACCGACTTTCCTGGTCGCCAACAAAACTGACGGACTCGATCCGGATCAGGCGGTGGTTGATTTTTATTCGCTGGGGTTAGGTGAAATTCACCCGATCGCAGCTTCTCACGGTCGTGGTGTTCTCAGCCTGCTGGAGCACGTTCTGCTGCCGTGGATGGATGACGTAGCGCCGCAGGAAGAAGTGGATGAAGACGCGGAATACTGGGCGAAGCTGGAAGCCGAAGAAAACGGTGAAGAAGAGCCTGAAGACGACTTCAATCCACAGGATCTGCCAATCAAACTGGCGATTGTCGGGCGTCCGAACGTCGGTAAGTCCACACTCACTAACCGTATTCTCGGCGAAGACCGCGTGGTGGTTTACGATATGCCGGGAACCACGCGTGACAGTATTTATATCCCGATGGAACGTGATGGGCGCGAATATGTGCTGATCGACACTGCAGGCGTGCGTAAGCGCGGAAAAATTACCGAAGCGGTAGAAAAATTCTCCGTTATCAAGACGCTGCAGGCGATTGAAGACGCCAACGTGGTGATGCTGGTGATTGATGCCCGCGAAGGTATTTCCGATCAGGATCTGTCGCTACTGGGCTTTATTCTCAATAGTGGGCGCTCACTTGTCATCGTCGTCAACAAGTGGGACGGCCTGACCCAGGAAGTGAAAGAGCAGGTTAAAGAGACGCTGGACTTCCGTCTGGGCTTTATCGATTTTGCCCGCGTGCACTTTATCTCTGCGTTGCACGGCAGTGGTGTGGGTAATCTGTTTGAGTCAGTGCGTGAAGCGTATGACAGCTCAACCCGCCGCGTCAGTACCGCGATGCTGACCCGCATCATGACCATGGCGACAGAAGATCACCAGCCGCCGCTGGTGCGCGGTCGTCGTGTGAAGTTGAAATATGCGCATGCTGGTGGCTATAACCCACCAATTGTGGTGATTCACGGCAACCAGGTTAAAGACCTGCCTGATTCCTACAAACGTTATCTTATGAACTACTTCCGTAAGTCGCTGGAAGTGATGGGTACGCCGATCCGTATTCAGTTCAAAGAAGGGGAAAACCCGTATGCGAATAAGCGTAATACGTTGACGCCAACACAAATGCGCAAGCGTAAGCGTTTGATTCAACATATTAAAAAAAGTAAGTAACCCTTGCTGATTATGAAAACCCGCGCTTGTCGCGGGTTTTTTTCGTCTGTTTATAGTCCTGTGTGTCTGTATAATGTCAATGACTATTCTTTTTTGACCAAGTTTAAATCTAAGAAAGTAGACAATTGTCGAATTTTCATCTTAAAGTGCAGGGGTTGGTACTAGACAAAACTGGCTCCAGACCCTCAAATGGCTAATTAACTTTTCGCTACCTGTAAAAAAATCGACCAGATACATAACTGGCCGGCGTACAGCGTGGTGTTTACTCGCACAACACATATCTTTTCAGGAGAATTATGCAACCGTCTACTCAACCACAAGAAAGCCGAACGTTCTTCGGCCATCCCTATCCGCTAGGCTCGCTATTTTTCACGGAGATGTGGGAGCGTTTTTCGTTTTACGGCATCCGTCCGTTACTGATCTTATTTATGGCGGCCACCGTTTATGACGGTGGAATGGGGCTGGCGCGTGAAAATGCCTCTGCGATTGTCGGTATCTTTGCCGGTACCATGTATCTCGCTGCACTGCCGGGGGGCTGGCTGGCGGATAACTGGCTCGGCCAGCAGAAAGCGGTGTGGTATGGCTCTATTCTGATTGCGCTCGGCCACCTGTCGATTGCGCTCTCTGCCATCATGGGTAACAACCTGTTCTTTATCGGCCTGATGTTCATCGTGCTGGGTTCTGGTCTGTTTAAGACCTGTATTTCGGTCATGGTCGGTACGCTGTATAAAAAAGGCGATGCGCGCCGTGACGGCGGTTTCTCGCTGTTCTATATGGGCATCAACATCGGTTCGTTCATTGCACCGCTGATCTCCGGCTGGTTGATTAAGACGCATGGCTGGCACTGGGGTTTTGGTATTGGCGGTATCGGAATGCTGGTAGCTTTGATTATCTTCCGTATCTTTGCCGTACCGGCGATGAAACGTTACGATAGCGAAGTGGGGCTGGACTCCACCTGGAACAACCCGGTAGCGAAGAAAAACGGTGTCGGTGCGTGGTTACTCGCGCTGGCTGCGGGTGTGGCCGTCGTTGTTACGCTGATTGCGCAGGGTGTGATTGTGATTAACCCGGTTGCGGTAGCCAGCATGCTGGTGTACGTGATTGCGGCATCCGTCGCCTGTTATTTCATCTACTTGTTTGTCTTTGCGGGCCTGAACCGTAAAGAACGCGCGAGACTGCTGGTCTGCTTTATCTTGCTGGTTTCTGCGGCGTTCTTCTGGTCTGCGTTTGAGCAGAAACCGACCTCGTTTAACCTGTTTGCCAACGACTACACTAACCGTATGATCGGGGACTTTGAAATCCCGGCCGTGTGGTTCCAGTCGATTAACGCCCTGTTTATCATTCTGCTGGCGCCGGTATTCAGCTGGGCGTGGCCTAAACTTGCGAGCATGAACATTCGCCCAAGCAGTATCACCAAGTTTGTTATCGGCATTCTTTGTGCGGCGGCGGGCTTTGGCATAATGATGCTTGCAGCGCAGGACGTGCTGACAAATGGCGGCGCGGGTGTTTCTCCATTCTGGCTGGTGGGCAGTATCCTGATGCTGACGCTCGGCGAACTGTGCCTGAGCCCAATTGGTCTGGCGACCATGACGCTGCTGGCGCCAGAAAGAATGCGTGGTCAGATGATGGGGCTGTGGTTCTGTGCAAGCGCGCTGGGTAACCTGGCCGCAGGCCTGATTGGTGGCCACGTGAAGGCTGACCAGTTGGATATGCTGCCAGACCTGTTTGCGCGTTGCTCCATTGCGCTGCTTATCTGCGCCGCGGTCCTGATCGTCCTCATTGTTCCGATCCGCCGTATGCTGGAAAATACACAGACTAAACCGGCAGCTAACGCGAAGTAATCTCTCCATTTCGCCGGGGTGGCGTTATGCCCCGGCAATCCAGCCCATACCACGCCATCCCCTGTTTATCACTACCGCATCTTTGCACCATTTGAGGTGTCCGCATCGGCGTCGGTCTCATTCATTCGGTGAATCGTGTTAAAATCCAGACAGTGAAAATTATCTCAAGGAGTTATCATGTCGGTTACTTGCCCGGATTGTCAGACACGAGTAGAGCCACAAAACGGAGCGGCGCACTGCGAAAACTGTCATAAAGATATTCAGCTCGAAGCGCGTTGTCCGGAGTGTCATCAGCAACTCCAGATATTAAAAGCCTGCGGTGCTGTGGACTACTTTTGTCCGTATGGGCACGGACTTATTTCAAAGAAACGCGTCGAGTTTTTTATTAATAATAATTAAAAGTAAATTTAGAGTTTCTAATTTGCCTACTTATTTTTATGTCTGATATTATCAATAGTAGGCAATATTTAGAATGTTTATATATTCATTCGCGTAATGAATTGATATTTACATTGTAAGCCGGAGTGAATTTCTCGATATAAAACAATATTATATTTTAGTTATTGCGATAAACTCAAGGATGGTTGTCGTATGGCGCAATGGATGCGCATTCTCATACTCGTGTTACTTTATGGTGGCGTTGTTTCAGCCTCAGGCACCAGTGTATCTCCAGTAGCTGAAAAAGTGAGTGAAACCTCATTACCTGATTTAGCCAGTGACTCAGCGCAAAAAAAAGAACAAGAGAATCTCGGAAAATCATATACAGAAAAAAGCGCTGACTATTTTATTAATTCTGCCACGCAAGGGTTTGATAATCTAACACCAGAAGCGCTTGAATCTCAGGCCCGTAGCTATTTTCAGGGGCAAATGACTTCGTCTGCACAATCTGGAATTGAATCATTAATGTCGCCCTATGGCAAAGTGCGTACCAACCTGGCAATTGGTGAAGGGGGGGATCTGGAAGGTAGTTCGCTGGATTATTTTGTTCCCTGGTACGATACCCAAAGCACATTGTTTTTTAGTCAGTTTTCAGCCCAGCGAAAAGAAGATCGTACCATTGGTAACGTGGGGTTCGGCGTGCGTCAGAATGTAGGGGCGTGGTTGCTGGGGAGCAACGTGTTTTATGACTACGATTTTACGCGTGGTCACCGCCGTCTGGGTTTAGGTGGCGAGGCGTGGACCGATTTTCTGCGTTTTTCCGGAAACTATTACCATCCTCTGTCGGACTGGAAAGATTCCGAAGATTTTGAGTTTTACGAAGAACGTCCGGCTCAAGGCTGGGACGTGCGGACAGAGGCGTGGCTACCATTCTATCCGCAGCTTGGCGGCAAACTGATTTATGAGCAGTATTATGGTGATGAGGTCGCGCTGTTCGGGACAGATAACCTGCAAAAAAATCCGCACGCTGTGACCGTTGGAATGAGTTACACACCGGTTCCTTTACTTACGCTGGCGGCAGATTATAAGGCTGGTACGGGAGACAATACTGACTTAAGCGTAACGGCATCAATGACCTACCAGTTTGGTACCCCGCTGGCAGCACAGCTTGATCCCGAAAATGTGAAAACCCAGCACTCGTTGGCTGGAAGCCGCACCGATTTTGTCGATCGTAATAATTTTATCGTTCTGGAATACCGCGAAAAGGATCCGCTGGATGTCACTCTGTGGCTGAAAGCCGATGAAACCAACGAAAACCCAGAATGCGTCATTCAGGACAAACCGGAAGCCGGTATTGGCCTGGAGAAATGTAAATGGACGATCAACGCGCTCATTAACCATCGCTATAAAATTATTACAGCCTCATGGCAGGCGAAAAACAACGCCAACCGCACGCTGGTGATGCCGGTGGTAAAAGCGAACATGCTCACAGAAGGTAACAATAACCGCTGGAATTTGGTGCTACCAGCGTGGATCAATGCCAGCACAGAAGAAGAACGCACGACGTTGAATACCTGGAAAGTCCGCATCACCCTGGAAGATGATAAGGGGAACAAACAGAACTCGGGCATTGCGGAAATTACCGTGCAGCAGGACAGGCGGATTGAGCTGGTTGTCGATAATATCGCTGATGCCGATCGTACCGATCACAGCCACGCTGCCAGTGCACAGGCTGATGGTGCTGATGGCGTGGTGCTGGACGTGCTGTTAACCGATTCGAATGGTGATACCACCGACCGTAATGGCAACGAGCTGGTTGATGACGTAATGACCCCTGAGCTGTACGACAGCAATGATAAAAAAGTCGCGCTGTCGACGACGGCGTGTACTGTAGAAAACCCCTGTGTATTTATCGCTAATCGAGACAAAACGGCGGGTACGGTTACGTTGTCGAGTACGTTGCCGGGAACCTACCGCTGGAAAGCAAATACGGATGTTTATGGCGACAGTAACTATGTTGACGTTACCTTCCTGGGAAGTGACTCCGGTGGTGTCAGCGGTATCATCTATCAAGTAAAAGCCGCACAGCCGGTCAATTTGATGGGCAAAGAACAACAACACCCCACGCTCAATAATACCTACCGCTTCGTGCTTTGGCGTGATGCCAACAGCGATAGCGTATTCCAGATGTCAGAGCAGCTGACGGAAGAAGAAATGGCGCAGTATGACTACCAGTGGGACTTCACTGGGCAGAGCACGCATGGGCATACCGGCGCCGAGTCAAATACCACCAATGAAGATCTAGTTCTTCCTGCAACCAACAAAGAGGCCGCGCAGAAATTTGGCGCGAATGTCCAGGATGGCGTTCAGGGATACGGCATACGGGTTTCGTATAGCCAGAAATAGCACAGCGTAGTGGCTGAGCGGCCAATCGCTGAAACATAAAGAAAAGGAGAGTCTTAATGCAGCAAATCGTAAAACGTCGACTAACTAAGGTCGCTCTGGCACTGGTAGTCGCAGGATATTGTTCCGTTCCGGCTATGGCGGCAAATGGCAATCTTAAGAGTGGACAATGGCAGATTGTTTCCGACAGCACGGGGACGATTCAGGGGACTGTACCGTGGATCACTCGCGCGGCAGATAAAACTACAGATACCGACAAAGATCATGTGACGGTCACTGTCGAACGCGCTAGTCGTACGGTCATCAGCGAAGGTGACAAGCAGTTCCACGTGGGCGATAAGGTGACGCTCAACTGGGCGATTGGCGATACGGAAGGTGACCTTGACGCCAACAATACCGCCACCAAAGCGACAATGGTTTGGGTGCGTTCTAAGAGCCAGGATGGTTCGGATGCGGCAGAGATTAGCGGAACAACCGGGCAGGATAGCTACACCATTCAGGCCGATGATGCCGACTATTATCTCGGTATCAAAATGACACCAACCACTACCACCGGGGATCCCAACGCTGCCACCGTACTGCTGCTCGGTGACCTTTCTACCAACGCGGGCGGCGGTGCGGACGATGATGATATTCCGGAAGGTCCAGTGGTTGATGAAAACGTGAAAGTGGTTGTTTACGAGTCAGGTTCGACGACTAACCTGTTGGGTACGGCGACTACGCTTAAAACCAATACCACCTATAAAGTTCTGCTGTGGAAAGATAAAAACAGTAACGGCACCTACGATACCGGTGAAGACGTTACCAGCGATTACAACTACCGCTGGAAATTTACCGGCAACAGTAAGCAACTGGGCGCGGCGGGCGGTCTTGTCAGCAGTACCTATAACAACACCGATCTGGTGGTTCCGGTTACCAATGCCGAAGCGAAGAGTGCCTTCGACAACGGCGAAAGCAGTGGTGTTACCCTTGGCAACGATGGCGTGCAGGGTTACGGACTGTCTATCGATTATCAACGCAAATAATACTTACCCGACCATCCCTGCAAAGGGATGGTCTTTTCCGCGTCTTTTGCTTAGCTAACGGTTAAGCAAAAGATGTTGAATACAGAGCAAATACAGGTGGATATAGCTTATGGATGGCAGTCTGCGCAGGGAAGGGATTTCCCACTTTTTATTGATCATGCTGTTAATGTTCAGCAGTTTTTCTGCGCCAGTGTCCGGTGCGTTGAAAAGCGGTACCTGGCAAGAAGTGAACACCTCAACCGATGCAATCAACGGTACTGTGCCGCTGGCCGACGGTGTCACGATCCCTGTCTATCAGGGCAGTATTCAGCTCAAGTCAGATGAAACCAACACCATTAATTTTAGTGCTATGCCACGTGACTTCAACACCGACGATACGGCTAGCGCGCTGCAGCTCGTTAATCCTCTGGATACCGAAGGCGATATTTTTGCGGTACCGCCCGTTCGTTGGGAAGAGAAAACGCCGAACGTTGCCCTAACCTGGGCCGATGCTGCGACTCCGGATGAGCCGCTCAATCCGCAGCCTGTCGCCAATCAAACATTCTGTGCGCAGAATATGGCCGGGAAAAACTATGTAATCTGGCCGAAAATTGAGAACGATGATTCATCCACGCCGGCTGTTTTATATCTGCAAACGATCACGGGTACCCCCTTCAGCAATGCCACCACCCTGCTAGAGCAGAAGATTCCGGTAACGATTACCGCCGCGGCTGGCGATCCAGTGAAGGTAACGGCGGATAATTACAACGAAACGCTGAAAGCTGCAAAGGTGAATGTGGGCGGGAGCATCACGCTGACGGTCACCACGCATGACTGTCAGGGTAATGCTGTAGGTAATACGGCATTTGTAATCACCCGTGGCGATGCACTGAACCGCCAGAATACCGTGAATAATACTGCACCCGTGCATGTTGGCGACACCGAACTGACCACCACGACAACGGAATATCACGGCACCACTGATGCTAATGGTAACGCCAGCGTTGTAATCACGCAGGCGAATGGCCCTGGCGTCAAAACTCTGCTGACGGTTTCTCCGGCCAATGCCTCCACGTTGAAAGCTAGCGTTGATGTGATTTTCACCACACTAACCAGCCCGGATAGCACCAATGCCAATATGTGGGGGCATATGGCGGAAACCTCCAGCGCGGATGTGGAAGGTGAAACCTATACCTTCACTCGACCGAAGCTCGCGGCAGAAGCAGAAGGTACAAGCGGGACCGTGAGTGCAAATAACGAGACCTGGGCGCTATTTAACTGGAGTGGTGCCGATGAACACTGTGACATTTTACCCGATGCGCGTCAGTTAATGGGGTTGAAAATTGCTCGCGGCGATCTGGCGAACCAGTTGGGTTGGCCGGTGGCGGGTACCAATGAGTATTGGTCATCGTCGGCAGGGACGCTGGCGACGAATCACTTAGGTGTCAATATGTTCAGCCGTCGTGTTGTTGAAGAACCCGATACGACAACATCGGTGGTGAGCTGTGTCGATAAAGCCTCGCCGGACGTGACGCCTGCGTTGACGTTGACGCTGGATAATATGGATAGCAGTCTGAATGCTGCAAAGGTGCCGGTGGGGGACTCTATCAGTATGAGGATCACCATTACCGATAAAGAGACCGGTTCAGCACTGCCTTATCGCTATTTTGATCTTTTTGTCGGTGATGAGCAGAACCGTAAGGGGCAAACCAATACCGAGGCTCAGGCTGAAGGGGCTAAATACGGTTGGGATGACAATCCTGTGCTGGTGGGCATTGAAGGGTCCGGTACGCCGAATCATTACCATGGTATTACCGACGCCAACGGCCAGCTGTCACTGGAGTTAACGCAGAACAACGGTGCAGGCGTTCTGACACCGCTGCGTGTGGTACTGGCGGATGGCACCGAATCCACGGCTAACGTCATCTTTACTGTAGTAACGAGTCCGGATGTTACGCAGGCACGCATGTGGGGTCATATGCAGGGCGTTGTTGAGGCGGGTAATATCTACAAACGACCACTGCTAGCGGGTGAGGCAACGGCAAATACCAGTTCAACCGTTGAGAATCATGAGGACTGGGCGACTTTTAATTCCGTCACTGCGGCGACCGCGCAGTGTGGTGTAGGGCAAGTGCCGGGGCAGGTGATTCTGGATGCGCTCTATTCGGCCCACTCTGGCAACGCCATGCTGACCAATTATGGTTGGCCAACTGCCAGCCATAGCTATATTTCCGCCGATACCGACGGTACTCAGACTGCGCACGTCAATCTCGCGAACGGAACCGATGCGATGTTTAGCGGTACAGAACCCAACTATCTCAGCTGCTCTGGCAACGAACTGGTTACACAGCTAGACGTGTCGATGAATGGTGATGCCAATCTACGTCAGGCGGTGGCGAAGGTAGGTGAGCAGATAACCATGACGGTGCACTCGGTCAATGCGCTGAATGGGCTGGTTGTCCCTAATGCGGCGTTTGCCGTCACGATGGCACACGGTAAAAGCCGTAGCGGACTGACTGCAGGTTATATCGATGCAACTGATGGTACGTTGGTGATGGGCGGCGAGTCTTTTGGCTCATCTCAGGCTTCTATGACGTATCAGGGAATGACTGATGACAGCGGTAACGCGACGCTTATCATCGAGCAACCGCAGGGAGTTGGGTTACTGACTCAACTGAGCATTGTCCCCGTCAATTCGCTTATCACAACGCCGATAGCACGCAGTGTGAAGTTTACGGTATCGACTAGCCCGGACACGGCAAATGCGGAAATGTGGGGCCACATGGCGGATACGGTGACCGCAGATGGCCTGACATTTGAGCGGCCTAAGCTGGCAACAGAGGTCACTGCAACGCGAACTCAGGAGGAAGATAACGAAACGTGGGTGCGCATCACGCATACCGATGCGGCGGGCAGTACCGGGGCTGGTGGATGTGCGGCAAACCGCTTGCCTCGCGCCGATCAACTCAGTGCGCTATATAACGCCAACAGCAGTGGAGCTATGCACAATGTCCAAGGCTGGCCGGTGGCTCAATCATACTGGTCGGCGACGTTTGCCAGTGAGACCACGTGGAAAATGATGTCGCTAGCCAGTGGCGCAGAAAGTACCGGCGGTAACGCCTCTGTCTATACCAGCTGTCTTGCCAGTGATAACCCCGTTGCCTCCACTATTACCATTGAGGCGGTAACCCCTGCGCAGTGGAGCGATGTTGTGCAGGCGGCGAAGGTGAAAAAGGGCGATACGCTGGCGCTTAAGGTGACGGTAAAAGATGCCAGCGGTAATCCGTTGCCCGGTGTACCTTTTGTACTGAGCCGCGGCGATGGTTATACGCGCCAGGGTAGCAAACATATTGCCGGTAGCGGTGATGGTATTGTGTCACCCGTGGTGATTGATGGTGAATCACTGAATGATACGGTGACAAAAATTGGCGGCATTACCGGCAATGATGGTAGCAAAACGATTAGCGTTACCCGTCCGGATACCCATGGCACCAAAGTCGCGATAACCGCCACGCTGTATGACAACGCCAGTGTGAGCGACAATCTGGACACCATCTTCACCGTGGTATCCAGCCCGGATAGCGATAAAGCCGCTATGTGGGGGCATATGCCGGAAACCGTCACGGCGGCGAACGGTGCAGTATTTAAGCGTCCACTGTTGTTGGCTGAAATTGCCAGCGGCGTTACCGCAGGTAGCGTAAATGAAAATAATGAAGCCTGGGGAACCGTAGATTTCCACTCGATTTCTACTGCTTGTGGTGCGGCTTATGTTCCGACACTGGCAGACCTGCAGTCGCTGTATTCGGGGTGGCCGAGTGGAGGAATGAATACACAGCAGGGCTGGCCGCTGGATGGAAAAAACTACCAAAACAGCACCGCCGATCTCAGCCGCGCAACGGAGAATCGCTATGTTAAATCGCTCAACCTGCGCGATAACGGCATCACGTCGCAATTGTGGAGCGAAAAGCTCTATTTCTCCTGTTTGCAGAATGCGCGTTCTACGGCAACGCATCTGACGTTGACCTCAACGCTCTATAAAGAGAGCGACGGCTTCGCCAAAGCGAAAGTAGGTGAAACCATCCCGATTGTTATTACCACCCTCGACGACAGCGGTAATCCGGTGGGCAATACGCCGGTTATCTTTACACACGGTGACAGCGTGGGGCGCAGTAATCAGGACGTTAACGCGAGTGAAGCCGCAGCTATTCAGATTAACCAGGGCACTGGCATTGATAGCGGCGTTGAGTACTACACGGCCACTGGCGGCGACGGTACAGTGACGCTGAGTATTAACCAAGACGGTGGCGCGGGATTCAGTACGCCATTACAGGCATCGATTGAGAATATCACCAACACCAGTCAGTCTTTATCAACGATTTTTACCGTAGTGACCAGCCCGGATACGGCAAAAGCCAACTATTGGGGGCATATGGCCGAAACGGTGACTGACAGTACAGGGTTGGTGTATAAACGCCCACTGTTGTCGAGCGAGTTTAGCGCTACACCGGGTAAAACGGTGACTATCGTCAATGGCAGTTATGATAAAGGCGAAACGTGGGGAATGCTCACCGCCAGTGAGGCTTGGAAAGGTACTAACGGTTGCGGACGTAGCAATTTGCCAATAACGGCGAATTTGCAGACGCTGTACACCCGCTATCCTGACGGAGCAATGCGTACCATCAACGGTTGGCCGATGAGCAATAACGGCGCCGTCAGCGATAGTCAGTACTGGTGGTCTGGTGATTCTGTGTTGTCTGAGGACGCTAGCCAGTTACAGTATGCGGCAGTCAATCTATTGAGTGCTGCGGATATTAAATCCACAACCAGTACATCAACCTATTACATGCAAACCTGTCTTGCCTCACCGCGCCAGCTTGCCAGCAAGCTAACGCTGACGCTTGCCAGTGAAGATGAAACTACAGGCATCGCGAAAGCGAAAAAAGGCGAGAAGATTGCCGCGACTGTTATGGTTACCGATACAACCGGACTACCGGTGAGCAATGCGTTGGTGAAGATTACCCGTAGTGATGCCAAAACCCGTGCGAACGTGATTTATAGCACTAACAACGCAGACGATATCACACTGAGTGATATCTCTTCAGGCCAGGTCAGCACACTGCTGGATACTAAAGAAAAATACCTTTACGTACAGACAGATGCCCAAGGACTCATGACGTTTAACATTACGCAGGATAGCACTACTGGTCTGCAAACAACCATTAGTGCGACGCTGGCGGATGATAGTAAGGTAACGGACAGTAAAAATGCCATTTTCACGGTAATTACTAGCCCGGATACCAGCATCGCGAAATACTGGGGTCATATGCCAGAGACGTTTACCAACAGTAAAAATGTTGAATTTAAACGTCCGCTGCTGCGAGCAGAGCTCTCGTCGACAAGCAACACGACAGCATACTCGCTGACCGGGGACGGAGAAGTCTGGTACTCAACAACGAACATGGCGTATTTAGTACAGTGCGATCAGATGAGCACCGCCTCAGCGAGCGATCTGGCGACGCTGCAAAGCGACCACCCGAACGGTGAGCTGATGACGCAGTTTGGCTTGCCGGTAAACAGCACGTCGCTTGTGTGGATTGCTGGCAATGTAGTCACTAATGCTGCCCATACCGGCGTGATGACACAACGTATTAATTTGTACTCGGGCGAGAATACGCAAGCGAGCTCTCAGGCAGCTTTGCAGTTGTGTCGCGTGGAGCCAAGAACGCTAAATATTGCGATGACCTCCAGTTTGTTATGGGATGCTAATAAAGCGGGCTACGTGGTGAAAAAAGGTGAGAAAATCCCTCTGACAATTGGCATCACCGATAATGCTGGGCAGCCTCAGGTGGGTATGAGTATTAAATTTTACCGTGGGCTTTCAAATTTTAGAAATGCACCGGGTTCCTCCACAAACGATACGCTTACGGAATCCTACACACTTTTAGAACCGGTTTCGCCAGCGTCGGATGCTGTGACGCAAAAATACAATTTGTCACCGACATACTGGTACGGCACGACTGACAGTAACGGTAAAGTTCAGCTCAATGTGAGCCAGGATAGTACGACGGGGTTGAAAACCGAATTCTATGCAGTGATTGTGGACAACAATGTCTCGACCGAGGGCGTTGGCGGTATCTTTACCGTCTTGACCAGCCCGGACGTCGATACGGCTTTCCGCTGGGGCCATATGCCGGAGACGGTTGAAGGGCCGGACGGCGTCACCTATACGCGTCCAAAATTACAGTCAGAAGTCCCATCAGGCGTAGGTTTCTATAATAAAAACAATGAATATTGGGCGCATCCAACGGCTGTTCAAGCTCAAACGGCAGGGGCAACGGGCTGTGATCCTACCTACCAACCGCTGCTGAGCGATTTGCAGGCGCTGTATAATAAATACCCGAACACTGAACTGGAAACTACCTATGGCTGGCCACTGTCGTCGGGCAGAAACTGGTGGGCAGTAGACTTATCCAGTACAGGCCAATATCAAAGCCTTAATTTAAGCACGGGTACGAGTAATGCTACGACGTCGTCGACCACGATGCAGATGCAGGCCTGCCGAACGACGCCTCATGCGCCGCAGCCGGCAACGATTGAACTGACATCCAGTGTTTTCGATGAAGCGAATCAGTACGCGAAGGTTAAAAAAGGCGAAACCGTCCCGCTGACCGTCACGGTGAAAGATGTGAATGGCAGTCCTGCCGCGAATGCCGCCTTTACCCTTTCACGGGGTGATGGTGTATCGCGCAGTGGCCTGGTGAAGACCTCTGACAGTAAAGGGGCGACGGACGATCTTGCACTGGAGGAACTAACGCCAACACCTGCGACCACGGTGCTGGGCACTAAGGCCAGCACCTATAGCGGCGTGACGGGGGCAGACGGTACGGCAACATTTAGTTTGAGCCAGGATGATGCTATGGGGCTTAAGACCACCATTACGGCGAAATTAGGGACTTATCCAACGCCAACGTCCGCCCTGGAGACGATATTTACTGTCGTGACCAGCCCGGATACCGATAAAGCCGCGTACTGGGGCCATATGCCGGAAACCGCGACCAACAGCGCGGGGGTGAGCTTCAAAAGACCGTTGCTCGCCGCAGAGATGTCGTCGTACAGCAAAACGTATACTTATAACAACGAAATCTGGCCGATGGTGACAGCCGGGAACACAGATAAAGCCGGTGCCACAGGCTGTGATAAAGCTTATCAGCCGCTCAAGAGTGATATGGAAAAGCTGTTTATGGATAACCTCAGCGTGTCCGGCGGAATTGGTGCTCGCTACGGCTGGCCTAGCGGTTCAAACGAACCCTGGTGGGCGGGTGATAAAGAGGCAAGCACGGGAAACTACCAGTTCATGATGTTGAGCACGGGTGGCGGCGGATCAACCAGTTCGGCAAGCGCGACCGCCGGTCAGGTTTGTCTGGTCGATCCTCGTGAAATGGAGTCCGCCATAACGCTGACTTCCACCGCGATGGATACGGCGAAATCGGCGGCAGTAGCTGAGAAGGGTGACACCATTCCATTGACCGTTACGGTCAAAGACGGTAGCGGCAACCCGGTCGCCAATGCCAGCTTTACCCTCTCTCGTGGAGATTCGACAAACCGCGCTGGCGTGGTGATAACTGACGGTGATGTTGAAGCGGATATGGGCGCGGATGATTTAATCCTGCACGCGGTCACGCCAGCCAGTTCGACCAGCGATATGACTACAGCCGCCAGCATGTTTACCGGAACCACGGGGGCAGATGGTACAGCGACGTTTACCCTGGCACAAAATAAGAGCCTCGGTTTGAAAACGACGCTGACGGCTGCATTGATGAGTAACACGCAGGTTAGCATTACGCTGGATAATATTTTTACGGTGCCCACAAGCCCAGACACTGACAAAGCGAACTACTGGGGGCATATGAAGGACACTGTAAAGGCTAATGGTGTGACCTTGCTCCGACCGCGATTGTTGGCGGAATTGCCGTCCGGGATAACGCCGCCGCTGCATGTGACGATGAATAAAGAAGACTGGGCAATGGCGCGTGTAAATGATGCGAATACCTGGGATCTGGCTGCCCAATGTGGCAGTTTGCTGAAAGCGCCTTCCTCAAGTGATTTAACGGCGTTGTATCGCATATTCAGCACTACAGGATAGCCGACAACAGCCAGTTACTCGTATCTGTCAAACACCAAAGGCAGTAAATATTATTGTGCAGTCAATGAGTCAAGTGGTGATGATAACTGCAATATCGATCCGGCTAAAACGAACGGATTTGCGGCCTGTGTACAGTAGCCTTCCGCTACTGTACTTTACGCGAACGCGTTTTTTTCTGCGGGGTCACGGTGGTGACCTCGCTCTCCACCCAGCCGTCTTCCAGCCGTGTGGTAATGAGATCGCCGGCTTTCACCTGCTTGACCTTTTTCAACACGCCGCCGCCGGTGGCGGTAGAAACGCTATAGCCGCGTGCCAATGTTGCCAGCGGGCTGACGGCTTCCAGATGGGTAACGGTATTCCCGAAACGTTCTCGTTGCTCGCTAAGCCGTGCACGAATATTTTCCGCCAGCCGATATTCCAGTTGCTGAATGCGCGTTTGTGCACGATGAATACGTGGCTGCGGGTTTTGCTGGTTCAGACGATGCAGTATGCGCTGCTGGCGCTGGTTGGCCTGTTTGATTTGGTTTTCCAGCGCAAAGCTCATCCGCTGACGCAGTCGTTCCAGTGTGGTTTGCTGACGCGCCAGACGTAGCTGAGGGTGTTGCTGTTGCAGACGGTGGAAGGTCTGCGTGAAGCGACGACTGCGGTTGGCGAGGTAGTAGTCCATCGCCATGCCCAGACGCTGCTGAACGGACTGAATCTGGCGTAATAATTCCTGCTGATTGCGGCTAACAATCTCTGCTGCCGCAGACGGCGTAGGGGCCCGCAGGTCACTGACAAAATCAGCGATGGTGACATCGGTTTCATGACCGACGGCGCTGACCACCGGAATGCGGCTGGCGAAAATAGCCCGCGCCACGCGTTCGTCGTTAAAGCTCCATAAATCTTCCAGCGAACCGCCGCCACGGCCAACGATCAGGACATCACACTCGTTACGGGCGTTCGCCAGTTCGATGGCGCGAACGATTTGCCCCGGTGCATCGTCGCCCTGTACCGCTGTCGGGTAGATAATCACCGGCAGGGAAGGATCACGACGTTTGAGTACGTGGAGAATATCGTGCAGCGCCGCCCCGGTTTTCGAAGTGATCACCCCGACACAATGAGCTGGCGTTGGGAGTGATTGTTTGAACTGCTGATCGAACAATCCTTCGGCCTGCAGTTTGGCTTTGAGCTGTTCATACTTCTGCTGCAATAAACCTTCACCCGCTGGCTGCATGCTTTCGACGATGATTTGATAATCACCGCGCGGTTCGTACAGCGTAATATTGGCACGTACCAGCACTTGTTGTCCGTGCTGCGGACGGAACGTGACGCGGCGGTTGCTGTTGCGAAACATCGCGCAGCGTACCTGGGCGGTATCGTCTTTTAAGGTGAAGTACCAATGACCGGAAGAGGGCTGGGTAAAGTTAGAAATCTCGCCGCTGATCCACACTTGCCCCATCTCTTGCTCGAGCAGCAGGCGCACCGTCTGGTTAAGGCGACTTACGGTAAAAATTGAAGAGGTTTGAGAGGATAACATGTGAGCGGGATCAAATTCTAAATCAGCAGGTTATTCAATCGATAGTAACCCGCCTACCGGGGATCGCAAGGTTTTTTTGCAAAAAAGTGTGGATGCAATCGGTTACGCTCTGTATAATGCCACGGCAATATTTATTAACCAATCTGGTCGAGATATTGCCCATGCTACGTATTGCCAAAGAAGCCCTGACGTTTGACGACGTCCTCCTCGTTCCCGCTCATTCTACCGTTCTGCCGAATACTGCTGACCTCAGCACGCAGTTGACGAAAACGATTCGTCTGAACATTCCTATGCTCTCCGCAGCCATGGATACCGTGACTGAAGCGCGCCTTGCCATTGCTCTGGCACAGGAAGGTGGCATCGGTTTTATCCACAAAAACATGTCTATTGAACGTCAGGCGGAAGAAGTTCGCCGCGTGAAGAAACACGAATCTGGCGTGGTTACTGACCCACAGACCGTGCTGCCGACTACCACCCTGCGTGAAGTAAAAGAACTGACCGAGCGTAACGGTTTTGCGGGCTACCCGGTAGTGACAGAAGATAACGAGCTGGTGGGTATCATCACCGGTCGTGACGTGCGTTTTGTGACCGACCTCAGCCAGCCGGTTAGCGTATACATGACGCCGAAAGAGCGTCTGGTGACCGTACGTGAAGGCGAAGCGCGTGAAGTTGTGCTGGCAAAAATGCACGAAAAACGCGTTGAGAAAGCGCTGGTCGTTGATGACGGCTTCCATCTGCGCGGCATGATCACCGTAAAAGACTTCCAGAAAGCTGAGCGTAAACCTAACGCTTGTAAAGACGAGCATGGTCGTCTGCGCGTTGGTGCTGCAGTCGGTGCGGGTGCAGGTAACGAAGATCGTGTTGATGCACTGGTTGCTGCAGGCGTTGACGTGCTGCTGATTGACTCTTCTCACGGCCACTCTGAAGGTGTTTTACAGCGTATCCGTGAAACCCGTGCGAAATACCCGGATCTGCAAATCATCGGCGGTAACGTTGCAACGGGCGCTGGTGCTCGTGCGCTGGCTGAAGCCGGTTGCAGTGCGGTGAAAGTGGGTATCGGCCCTGGTTCCATCTGTACGACCCGTATCGTTACCGGTGTGGGTGTTCCACAGATCACTGCCGTTTCTGACGCGGTTGAAGCGCTGGAAGGTACGGGTATTCCGGTTATCGCTGACGGCGGTATTCGTTTCTCTGGCGATATCGCGAAAGCGATCGCGGCAGGTGCGGCGGCGGTAATGGTGGGCTCTATGCTGGCCGGTACCGAAGAATCTCCGGGTGAAATTGAACTGTACCAGGGGCGTTCTTATAAATCCTACCGTGGTATGGGTTCTCTGGGCGCGATGTCCAAAGGCTCTTCTGACCGTTATTTCCAGAGCGATAACGCCGCTGACAAACTGGTACCGGAAGGTATCGAAGGCCGCGTGGCCTATAAAGGCCGCCTGAAAGAGATTATCCACCAGCAGATGGGGGGCCTGCGCTCCTGTATGGGTCTGACCGGCTGTGGTACTATCGACGCGCTGCGAACGAAAGCAGAGTTTGTACGCATCAGCGGTGCGGGTATTCAGGAAAGTCACGTTCACGACGTGACCATTACCAAAGAGTCCCCTAACTACCGTATGGGCTCCTGATCAGTTTCCGCGCCCGGCTTCTATGCCGGGCGAATTTGTTTCACTTGCCTCGGAATTAGCGTCAATGACAGACAATATTCATAAACATCGCATTCTCATCCTCGATTTCGGATCGCAGTACACGCAACTGGTGGCACGTCGCGTACGTGAGCTGGGCGTCTACTGTGAGCTGTGGGCATGGGATGTTACGGAAGCACAAATTCGCGAATTCAACCCAAGCGGTATTATTCTTTCCGGTGGCCCGGAAAGCACCACCGAAGCGAACAGCCCGCGTGCACCAGAGTACGTCTTCAATGCAGGCGTACCAGTATTCGGCGTCTGCTATGGTATGCAGACCATGGCGATGCAGCTGGGTGGCCATGTTGAAGGGTCTCACGAGCGTGAATTCGGCTACGCACAGGTTGAAGTTCAGACCGACAGCGCACTGATCCGTGGCATCGAAGATTCACTGACCGCAGATGGCAAACCGTTGCTGGATGTGTGGATGAGCCATGGCGACAAAGTTACCGCTATCCCGGAAGGCTTTGTCACCGTTGCCAGCACCGAAAGCTGCCCGTTTGCCATTATGGCGCACGAAGAAAAACGTTTCTACGGCGTGCAGTTCCACCCGGAAGTAACCCACACCCGTCAGGGCCTGCGTATGCTGGAGCGCTTTGTGCGTGACATCTGCCAGTGTGAAGCGCTGTGGACACCGGCAAAAATAATCGATGACGCCGTTGCCCGTATTCGCGAGCAGGTTGGTGACGATAAAGTGATCCTCGGCCTGTCCGGCGGCGTTGACTCTTCCGTAACTGCCATGCTGCTGCACCGTGCTATCGGTAAAAATCTGACCTGCGTCTTTGTTGATAACGGGCTACTGCGCCTAAACGAAGCAGAGCAGGTTATGGATATGTTCGGCGACCACTTCGGTCTGAACATCATTCACGTTAAAGGCGAACAGCGTTTCCTCGACGCGCTGAAAGGGGAGAACGATCCAGAAGCGAAACGTAAAATTATCGGTCGCGTGTTCGTTGAAGTGTTCGACGAAGAAGCGTTGAAACTGCAGGACGTGAAGTGGCTGGCGCAAGGCACCATCTACCCAGACGTGATTGAATCTGCCGCGTCTGCAACCGGTAAAGCACACGTCATCAAATCTCACCACAACGTCGGCGGCCTGCCGAAAGAGATGAAGATGGGTCTGGTTGAACCGCTGCGTGAGCTGTTCAAAGACGAAGTGCGTAAAATTGGTCTGGAGCTGGGCCTGCCGTACGACATGCTGTACCGTCACCCGTTCCCGGGTCCAGGTTTAGGCGTGCGCGTGCTGGGCGAAGTGAAGAAAGAGTACTGCGACCTGCTGCGTCGTGCGGACGCTATCTTCATTGAAGAGCTGCACAAAGCTGACCTGTACAATAAAGTGAGCCAGGCGTTCACCGTGTTCCTGCCGGTCCGTTCCGTTGGTGTGATGGGCGATGGACGTAAGTACGACTGGGTCGTTTCCTTGCGTGCTGTTGAAACTATCGACTTTATGACCGCCCACTGGGCGCACCTGCCATATGACTTCCTGGGCCGCGTGTCCAACCGCATCATCAACGAAGTGAACGGTATTTCCCGCGTGGTGTATGACATCAGCGGTAAGCCACCAGCGACGATTGAGTGGGAATGATGTATAGCTAGTTC